>JBDTBX010000169.1:0-12458 GCA_039923915.1 Nostocoides sp.
CTGGGCGAGCATCGACGGCAGCGACAGCAGCGAACTGGCGAAGATGACCGGGATGACACCGGCCATGTTGACCTTGAGCGGGATATATGTCGAGGACCCGCCGTACATCTGGCGCCCGATCATCCGCTTGGCGTACTGGACCGGGATCCGGCGCTGGCTCTGCTCGACGAAGACCACGAGGCCGATGACGAGGAAGCCCATCAGGATGACGATGATGAACTTGTCCCAGCGCCCGTCCTGCTGCTGGATCGCCCAGAGCGACTGGGGGAAGCGCGCGACGATCGAGGAGAAGATGAGCAGCGACATGCCGTTGCCGATGCCGCGGTCGGTGATGAGTTCACCGAGCCACATGATCACGCCGGTGCCGGCGGTCATGGTGAGCACCATGAGCAGCACCGTCGGGACGGCGTGGTCGGTGAGGATGTTGGTGCAGCCCGGGCCGAACAGGTTCGAGGGGTTCTGCGCGAAGGTGATGAGCGTGGAGGACTGCAGGATGGCCAGCCCGATGGTGAGGTAACGCGTGTACTGCGTCATCTTGGTCTGCCCGGACTGTCCCTCCTTCTTCAACGTCTCGAAGCGGGGGATGACCACGGTCAGCAGCTGGACGATGATGCTCGCCGTGATGTACGGCATGATCCCCAGCGCGAACACGGACAGCTGGAGGAGGGCACCACCGGAGAACAGGTTGGCCAGGCCGAGGAAGCTGTTGTCGGTCGGCATCTGCTTGATGCAGGCCTGGACCTGGCTGTAGTTGACGCCCGGCACGGGGACGTGGCTGCCCAGCCGGAAGATCACGATGACGAGCAGCGTGAACAGGAGCTTCTTGCGAAGGTCCGGCGTCTTGAATGCACGCCCGAACGCGGTGAGCACGTGTCCTCCTGGAGCGCGGGACGGCCCGCAGTGGTCGAAAGCCTTGCAAACGATATACCCCGGGGCCGGTGGGACCCGGCGCCCGGGGCGCATCGTGAGTGACAACGCGGAGCGTATGCCGCGTGGTTCCGCTGGTTGGGTCAGGCCTGGGTGGCCGAGCCCCCAGCAGCCTCGATCTTCTCTCTGGCCGAGCCGGAGACGGCGTCGACGGTCACCTGGACCGTGACGGTGAGCTCGCCGGTGCCGAGCACCTTGACCGGCAGGCCGGAGCGGACCGCGCCCTTGGCCACCAGACCCTCGACGGTGACGTCGCCACCATCGGGGTAGAGGGCCGAGATGCGGTCCAGGTTGACGACCTGGTAGGTCGTCTTGAAGGGGTTCTTGAAGCCACGGAGCTTGGGCAGCCGCATGTGGATGGGGGTGGAACCACCCTCGAAGTGTGCGGGCACCTGGTAGCGCGCCTTCGTACCCTTGGTGCCACGACCTGCGGTCTTGCCCTTGGAGCCCTGACCGCGACCCACGCGGGTCCGCGCGGTCTTGGCGCCGGGAGCCGGACGCAGGTGGTGCACCTTCAGGGATGCAGTGGTGTCAGCAGTGCTGGCAGCACTGTCGGTGGTGGCTTTGTTGTCAGCCATGGTCAGTCAACCTCCTCGACGGTCACGAGGTGCGGGACCGTCTTGACCATCCCGCGGATCTCGGGACGGTCCTCCTTGACGACGACGTCGCCAATGCGCTTCAGACCGAGGCTTCGCAGCGTGTCACGCTGGTTCTGCTTGCCACCGATCTCCGAACGGGTCTGGGTCACCTTCAGGCGCGCCATCAGCGACCAGCCCCTGCAGCAGCGGCGGCGATCCCGGCAGCCTGGGCGCGGAGCATCGCCGCGGGGGCGACCTCGTCGACCGACTTGCCACGGCGGGCCGCGACCTCTTCGGGACGCTCGAGACCCTTCAGGGCCGCGACCGTTGCGTGGACGATGTTGATGGCATTGGACGAGCCAAGGCTCTTGGAGAGGACGTCGTGGACACCGGCGCACTCCAGGACGGCGCGGACCGGGCCACCGGCGATGACGCCGGTACCGGGCGAGGCCGGGCGGAGCATGACGACGCCGGCAGCGGCCTCACCCTGCACGGGGTGCGGGATGGAGCCCTGGATCCGGGGGACCTTGAAGAACTGCTTCTTGGCCTCCTCGACACCCTTGGCGATCGCCGCGGGCACCTCCTTGGCCTTGCCGTAGCCGACGCCCACGGTGCCGTCTCCGTCACCGACGACGACAAGTGCGGTGAAGCTGAAGCGACGACCACCCTTGACGACCTTGGCGACACGGTTGATCGTGACGACGCGCTCGATGTAGGCGCTCTTCTCGGCGGCCTGGTCGCGACGGTCACCGCGACGGTCGTCACGGCCTCCGCGACGGTCGCCGCGCTCGGCGGGCTGGTCGCCGCCCTGGGCGGGACCGGTGCCTCGACGCTGGGGTCCGGGCATCAGATGTTCCTTTTCTCTGGCGGCATACAAATCTGGAGGGTCACAGTGACAGGCCTCCCTCGCGAGCGCCATCGGCGATCGCAGCAACCCGGCCGTGGTACTTGTTGCCACCACGGTCGAACACGACGGCGTCGACGCCGGCGCTCTTGGCCCGCTCGGCGAGCAGCTCGCCGACCTTCTTGGCCTTGGCGGTCTTGTCGCCGTCGAACGAACGGAGGTCGGCCTCCATCGTCGAGGCAGACGCGACGGTCTTGCCGACCGAGTCGTCGACGATCTGGGCGAAGACGTGCCGCGACGAGCGGGACACGACCAGCCGCGGACGAACCGTGGTGCCCGAGACGAACTTGCGAACGCGCGCGTGGCGACGGCCGCGAGCGGCGGTCTTGCCCTTGGCACGCTTGATGGTGAGACCCATTACTTCTTACCAGCCTTTCCGACCTTGCGGCGGATCTGCTCGCCGGCGTAACGCACGCCCTTGCCCTTGTACGGGTCGGGCTTGCGCAGCTTGCGGATGTTGGCCGCGACCTCGCCCACCAGCTGCTTGTCGATGCCCAGGACCGCGAACCGGGTCTGGTTCTCGACGGCGAAGGTGATGCCGGCCGGAGCCTTGACGGTGATCGAGTGGCTGTAGCCCAGAGCGAACTCCAGGTCGGCGCCGCGTGCGAGGACGCGGTAACCGGTGCCGTAGATCTCCAACTTCTTCTCATAGCCCTCGGTCACACCAAGAACCATGTTGTTGATCAGGGTGCGGGTCAGTCCGTGGAGCGAGCGGTTGGTGCGCTCGTCGTCGGGACGGGTCACCTGGAGGCTGCCGTCACCCTGCTCCACACTGATCGGTTCGGCCACGACGTGGCTGAGCTCGCCCTTGGGGCCCTTGACCTTGACGGTCTGGCCCTCGATGCTCACGTCGACGCCCGAAGGCACGGCGACGGGAAGACGTCCGATTCGCGACATGTCAGCCCCTCACCAGATGTAGGCGAGGACTTCCCCACCCACACCCTTGCTAGCAGCCTGCCGGTCGGTCAGCAGGCCGGACGACGTGGACAGGATCGCCACGCCGAGTCCGCCGAGCACCTTGGGCAGGCTGGTGGACTTGGCGTAGACCCGCAGACCGGGCTTGCTCACCCGGCGGACGCCGGCGATGGAGCGCTCCCGGTTGGGGCCGTACTTGAGGTTGATCGTCAAGGTCTTGCCGACCTCGGCGTCCTCGACGGCCCAGTTGGCGATGTACCCCTCGGCCTCGAGGATCTCGGCGATGTGACTCTTGAGCTTGGAGAAGGGCATGCTGACCGTGTCATGGTGCGCCGAGTTGGCGTTCCTGACGCGGGTCAACATGTCCGCAATCGGGTCTGTCATGGTCATGGGCTTGTCCGCCCCTTCTCACCGTGGTTTCCCCCGCGCTGCGGGCGACCTGCGATGTAGCTGATCTGTGGATTGTGCGTATGCCGGTGACGGGAGTCAGCGGCCAAGGGTCACCAGGACGATTTGGTGACGCCGGGGAGCTCGCCGCGGTGGGCCATCTCCCGCAGGCAGATGCGGCACAGGCCGAACTTGCGGTAGACCGAGTGCGGACGCCCGCAGCGCTGGCAGCGCGTGTAGCCGCGTACCTTGAACTTGGGGGTCTTGGCAGCCTTGTTGACCAGAGCGGTCTTGGCCATGTCAGTTCTCCTTGAAGGGGAAGCCGAGAGCCTTGAGCAGCGCCCGGCCCTCGTCGTCGGTCTTGGCCGTCGTCACCACGGTGATGTCCATGCCACGAACCCGGTCGATGCGGTCCTGGTCGATCTCGTGGAACATCGACTGTTCGTTGAGGCCGAAGGTGTAGTTGCCGTTGCCGTCGAACTGCTTGGGCGACAGGCCGCGGAAGTCGCGGATACGGGGCAGCGCGACCGAGATGAGCCGGTCGAGGAACTCCCACATCCGGTCACCGCGCAGCGTCGTGTGGGTGCCGATCGGCATCCCCTCGCGCAGCTTGAACTGGGCGATCGACTTGCGGGCCTTGGTGACGAGGGGCTTCTGGCCGGTGATGGCCGTCAGGTCCTTGATCGCACCGTCGATCAGCTTGGAGTCGCGAGCAGCCTCGCCGACACCCATGTTGACGACGACCTTGACGACGCCCGGGATCTGCCTCGGGTTCGCATACGAGTACTGGTCCTGCAACGAGGACTTGATCTCGTCGGCATACCGCTGCTTGAGGCGCGGGCTGGAGGTGGTGGTGGCAACGTCAGTCATCACAGGTCCTTACCGGAGCGCACGCCGACCCGGGTGCGCACCGTCTTGGTCTTGCCGTCGCGCTCGACGGACACGACCTTGGTCTTGATCCGGGTGGGCTTCTTGTCCGAGGGGTCCACGACAGCCACGTTGCTCACGTGGATCGGGGCCTCCTGGACGACGAGGCCGCCCGTCTGGGTGCCGCGCGCGGACTGGCCGGCCTTGGTGTGCCGGGTGACCCGGTTGACCCCTTCGACGAGCACGCGCTGGCTTTCGGTGTAGACGGCCATGACCTTGCCCGTCGAGCCCTTGCTGGACCCGCTGAGCACCTGGACGGTGTCGCCCTTCTTGATCTGCATCTTCGCCATGGTTCAGAGCACCTCCGGCGCCAACGAGATGATCTTCATGAACTTCTTGTCGCGCAGCTCGCGGCCCACCGGGCCGAAGATGCGGGTGCCCCGGGGGTCACCGTCGACCTTGAGGAGCACTGCGGCGTTCTCGTCGAACTTGATGTAGCTGCCGTCCGGACGACGACGCTCCTTGGTGGTGCGCACGATGACCGCCTTGACGACGTCGCCCTTCTTGACGTTGCCGCCGGGGATGGCGTCCTTCACCGTGGCGACGATGGTGTCGCCGATACCGGCATACCGACGACCCGAGCCGCCGAGAACCCGAATGCAGAGGATCTCCTTGGCACCGGTGTTGTCGGCGACGCGGACTCGCGACTCCTGCTGAATCACTTGGCCTTCTCCAAAATCTCGACCAGGCGCCAGCGCTTGGTGGCGCTGAGCGGGCGGGTCTCCATGATCAGGACACGGTCTCCGACACCGCCGGCATTCTGCTCGTCGTGTGCCTTGACCTTGCTGGTGCGCCGGATGACCTTGCCGTAGAGCGCGTGCTTGACGCGGTCCTCGACCTCGACCACCAGGGTCTTGTCCATCTTGTCGCTCACCACGTAGCCCTGACGGGTCTTGCGGTCGTTGCGTGCCTGCTCGGCCACGGTCTCGTCCTTCACGTTCTCGCTCACTTGTCGTCACCCTTCGCGGGGGCGACGCCGATACCGAGCTCGCGCTCGCGCATCTCGGTGTAGATCCGGGCGATGTCCTTGCGGACCGCACGGAGCCGACCATGGTTGTCCAGCTGGCCGGTGGCCGACTGGAAGCGGAGGTTGAACAGCTCCTCCTTCGCCTTGCGCAGCTCGTCGACCAGACGGTCGGCATCGAGGCCACGGAGCTCGGCGGAAGCCAGGTCCTTGGAACCGACTGCCATCAGAAGTCACCACCTTCGCGCCGGACGAAGCGGCACTTCATCGGGAGCTTGTGCATCGCCAGGCGCATGGCCTCGCGAGCAACCTCCTCCGGGACCCCGGAGAGCTCGAACATCACACGACCCGGCTTGACGTTGGCGATCCACCACTCGGGCGAACCCTTGCCGGAGCCCATGCGGGTCTCAGCGGGCTTCTTGGTCAGCGGGCGGTCGGGGTAGATGTTGATCCACACCTTGCCACCACGCTTGATGTACCGGGTCATCGCGATACGCGCCGACTCGATCTGTCGGTTGGTGACGTATGCCGGCTCCAGGGCCTGGATGCCGTAGTCACCGAAGGCGATCTTGGTGCCACCGGTGGCAGCGCCCGAGCGACCCGGGTGGTGCTGCTTGCGGTGCTTGACACGACGGGGGATCAACATCAGGCGTCGTTCCCCTCAGTGCTCGCCAGCGCTGGCGCGCTGTCGACCCCTGTGGAGCCCACCTTCGTGGCCGGGGCCGCCTGGGCACCCGCAGTCTCGACCGGAGCCGAGTCGGTGGTCACGTCGGACTCGGCACGCTCGGGACGACGGGCGCGAGCCGGGCGGTCGGCACCGTCACGACGCGGAGGACGACCCGTGCGGGGCGCGGTGGCCTGCTGCTGGGCGAACTCGCGAGCGGTCATGTCGCCCTTGTAGATCCAGACCTTGACTCCGATCCGGCCGAACGTCGTCTTGGCCTCGTAGAAGCCGTAGTCGATCTGGGCGCGCAGGGTGTGCAGCGGCACGCGACCTTCGCGGTAGAACTCGGTGCGGCTCATCTCGGCGCCGCCGAGACGGCCGGAGACCTGGACCCGGATGCCCTTGGCGCCCGCGCGGGTCGCCGACTGCATGCCCTTGCGCATGGCGCGCCGGAACGACACGCGAGCAGACAGCTGCTCGGCGACGCCCTGAGCGACGAGCTGGGCCTCGATCTCGGGGTTCTTGACCTCGAGGATGTTGAGCTGGACCTGCTTGCCGGTGAGCTTCTCGAGCTCGCCGCGGATGCGGTCGGCCTCGGCGCCACGACGACCGATGACGATGCCCGGGCGAGCCGTGTGGATGTCCACCCGGACCCGGTCACGGGTGCGCTCGATCTCGACGCGGGCGATGCCGGCCCGGTCCATGCCCTCGGACATGAGCTTGCGGATCGCGACGTCTTCCTTGACGTAGTCGCGGTACCGCTGACCCACCTTGGTGGAGTCGGCAAACCAGCGGCTCATGTGCTCCGTCGTGATACCGAGGCGGAAGCCGTGGGGGTTGACCTTCTGTCCCATCAGCGGTTGCCTCCCGTCTTCTTCTGCTGGGGCGTGACCACCACGGTGATGTGGCTGGTCCGCTTGTTGATTCGTGCCGCGCGGCCCTGGGCCCGCGGACGGAAACGCTTCATGGTCGGTCCCTCGTCGATGAACGCCTGGCTGATGACCAGGTCACGCTCGTCGAAGGACTCGGCGGTCTTGTCGGCCTTGACCCGCGCGTTGGCGATCGCGGACTCGACGACCTTGAGGATCGGCTCGGACGCGGTCTGCGGCGCGAAGCGCAGCGTGACCAGGGCCTCGACGGCCTGCTTGCCCCGGATCAGGTCGATCATGCGCCGGGCCTTCTGCGGGGTGACCCGGACGTGACGCGCCGAGGCTTTGGCCTCGAGGACGGACACGTCCTGGTCGGGGGTGTTGGTGGTGGCCATCAGCGACGACGCCCCTTCTTGTCTTCCTTGACGTGACCCTTGAAGGTGCGCGTCGGGCTGAACTCGCCCAGCTTGTGGCCGACCATCGACTCGGTCACGAAGACCGGGATGTGCTTGTTGCCGTTGTGGACGGCGAAGGTGTGGCCGAGCATGTCCGGGCTGATGACCGAACGACGCGACCAGGTCTTGATGACGTGCTTGGAACCCGCTTCGTTCTGCGTGTCCACCTTCTTTTGAAGGTGGTCGTCGATGAAGGGACCCTTCTTGAGGCTACGAGGCATATCGAAAGGCTCCTATCAGCGCTTCTTGCCGGAACGGCGGCGGCGAACGATCATGCTGTTGCTCGCCTTGTTGGGGTGCCGGGTACGACCCTCGGCCTGGCCCCACGGGCTGACGGGGTGACGTCCACCGGACGTCTTGCCCTCGCCACCACCGTGCGGGTGGTCGACCGGGTTCATCGCGACACCACGGACGGTGGGGCGCTTGCCCTTCCACCGCATGCGGCCGGCCTTGCCCCAGTTGATGTTGGACTGCTCGGCGTTGCCGACCTCACCGACGGTGGCGCGGCAACGCGCGTCGACGTTGCGGATCTCGCCGGACGGCATACGCAGCTGAGCGAAGGCACCGTCCTTGGCGACGAGCTGCACGCGGACGCCGGCAGAGCGGGCGATCTTCGCACCGCCACCGGGCCGCAGCTCCACGGCGTGGATGACCGTACCGGTCGGGATGTTGCGCAGCGGCAGGCTGTTGCCGGGCTTGATGTCGGCGGACGGACCGTTCTCGATCCCAGCCCCCTGCTCCAGGCCCTTGGGGGCCAGGATGTAGCGCTTCTCGCCGTCGGCGTAGTGCAGGAGCGCGATCCGAGCCGTGCGGTTCGGGTCGTACTCGATGTGCGCCACCTTGGCCGGCACGCCGTCCTTGTCGTGACGACGGAAGTCGATCACGCGGTAGGCGCGCTTGTGGCCACCACCGATGTGACGGGTCGTGATCCGGCCGCTGGAGTTGCGGCCACCACTCTTGGAGAGGGGACGAACGAGGGACTTCTCGGGGGTGGAGCGGGTGACCTCGACGAAGTCAGCCACGCTCGATCCACGCCGTCCCGGCGTCGTCGGCTTGTACTTACGGATACCCATGTCTGTTTCTTCCTCAGATCCTTCAGACGCCGGCGCTGCCGAAGATGTCGATCGAGCCCTCGCGGAGGGAGACGATCGCGCGCTTGGTGTCCTTGCGCTTACCCAGGCCGAAACGGGTTCGGCGGGTCTTGCCCTGACGGTTGAGCGTGTGGACCTTGTCGACCTTGACACCGAAGATCTGCTCCACGGCGATCTTGATCTCGGTCTTGTTGGCCCGTGGGTCGACGACGAAGGTGTACTTGCCCTCGTCGAGCAGCCCGTAGCTCTTCTCGGAGACGACCGGCGCGATCAGGATGTCGCGCGGGTCCTTGGGGATGTGGCTGCGGATGGTGCTCACTTGGCGTCCTCCTCGGTCTTCTTGGCACGGGAGCCGGCCTTGCGGAACCCGGCAGCCTCGGCGTCGGCGGCGGACACGAACCAGAACTCGGCGACCGTGGCGTCGTACCAGCGGCCCTCGGGCTCGTGGTACAGGCCGGAGTCGGCGTTGCCCTTGACGGTGTAGCCCTCGGGGGCCGACCCGTCGGCCAGCGACGCAGCCGCACCGGCGGGCAGCTCGTCGGCACCGGCGGGGGACGCCTCTGCCTCGAGGGCCTCGCCGGCCGGCAGCTGGACGACGTCCGAGCCCTTGACCGGACCCGCGACGAAGGTGTTGAAGGCGGCCTGGGTGAAGACGATGTCGTCGGCGCAGAGCACGTCGTAGGTGTTGAGCTGGTCAACGGCCAGGACGTGCAGGTTGTCCAGGTTGCGGACCGACTTCATCGAGACGATGTCGCTGCGGTCCAGCACGACGAGCATGTTCTTGCGCTCGGTGAGTCCGGCCAGCAGCGCGACCGCGTCCTTGGTGGAGGGGGCGTTGCCCGTCACGAGGGAGGCGACCACGTGGATGCGACCGTGACGGGCCCGGTCAGAGAGGGCGCCACGCAGAGCGGCGGCCTTCATCTTCTTGGGCGTCCGCTGGGCGTAGTCACGCGGCTGCGGGCCGTGGACGACACCACCCCCGGCGAACTGCGGTGCACGGGTGGAGCCCTGACGGGCGCGGCCGGTGCCCTTCTGCTTGTAGGGCTTGCGGCCACCACCGCGGACTTCGCCGCGGGTCTTGGTGGAGTGCGTGCCCTGACGCGCCGCGGCGAGCTGCGCGACGACGACCTGGTGGATGAGGGGGACGTTGGTCTGCACGTCGAAGATCTCGGCGGGCAGCGTGACGTCAACAGTTTTGGCGGTCATCAGGACTGCGCTCCCTTCGCGGCCGAACGGACGAGGACGACCGCGCCACGGGGACCGGGCACGGCACCCTTGACGAGCAGCAGGCCCTTGTCGGCGTCCACGGCGTGGATCGTGAGGTTCTGGGTGGTCTGGCGCTCGCCGCCCATGCGGCCCGCCATCCGCATGCCCTTGAAGACGCGGCCGGGGGTGGAGCACCCGCCGATCGAGCCGGGCTTGCGGTGGTTCTTGTGGGAACCGTGCGAGGAGGAGACACCATGGAAACCGTGCCGCTTCATGACGCCGGCGAAGCCCTTGCCCTTGGTCGTACCCGTCACGTCGACGGTCGAACCGGACTCGAAGGTCTCGACGGTGATCTCCTGGCCGAGGCTGTAGTCAGCCGCGTCAGCGGTGCGGAGCTCGACAAGGTGGCGACGCGGGGTCACGCCGGCCTTCTCGAAGTGCCCGGTCATCGGCTTGGTCACCTTGCGGGGGTCGATCGCGCCAAAGGCGATCTGGACCGCGGCATACCCGTCGGCCTCGGCGCCACGCACCTGCGTGACGACACAGGGGCCGGCCTTGATGACGGTGACGGGAATGAGCCGGTTGTCGGCGTCCCACACCTGGGTCATGCCGAGCTTTTGGCCGAGCACGCCCTTGGTCGTCTTGGTTGCGGTAGTCATGGATCCAGGCCTCAGAGCTTGATCTCGATGTTGACGTCAGCCGGGAGGTCGAGTCGCATCAAGGAGTCGACGGCCTTGGGCGTCGGGTCGATGATGTCGATGAGGCGCTTGTGGGTGCGCATCTCGAAGTGCTCGCGGCTGTCCTTGTACTTGTGGGGCGACCGAATGACGACGAAGACGTTCTTCTCCGTCGGCAGGGGTACCGGACCGACCACGGTCGCGCCAGCGCGCGTCACCGTGTCGACAATCTTGCGCGCCGAGTTGTCGATGACCTCGTGGTCATACGACTTCAAGCGGATGCGGATCTTCTGTCCCGCCATGTCGCGTGCGTCTCTCTTCTCGCCGTCCACCGTCAGTCTCCGTACCGCCGACCCCCGAGGTCGGGTGTGTCGCGCCCGCTTCGCAGCCCGGCGGCCTACGCTTTCGCGCATCAGCCCGTCGGGAGTTGATCGGTTGCCGGTGGAGACCGGCGCCTGCGCTTCCCCGAGGTGAGGCCCCACCATTGGTGGTTCTCTCGGTGCCATCGGGGGCGGCGATCCGCACATGGGTGCGTCTCGCGCGTCAGGCAACCGTCCAATAGTGCCAGACGTTTGGTGGCCGCTCCAAATCGAGCCGTATGCTGCGCGCTCGCCTCCCGCCTCCGCCCCCCGCGCTCGGGTGTTTCGCCTGCGTCCGAACCCCGCCGTCGCTACCCGGCGGTGCCGGTTACCGCGCCGGTTACCCTGCAGAAGTTGCCGTGGTCACAGCAGGTCCGGCCGGGTAACACGCTCGGTAACCGGGGCCGACTAACCTCGGCCACCATGAGCGCCACCATCCTCGCCCGCGATCTGTCGGCCGGCCACGGCGCGCGCGTCCTGTTCGCCGGGCTCGATCTGGGCGTCGCCCCCGGCGATGTCGTCGGTCTCGTCGGTGCCAACGGGTCCGGCAAGTCCACACTGCTACGCCTGCTCGCGGGGCTGGACCGGCCGACCGAGGGCCGGGTGACCCTCTCCCCCGCCTCAGCCCTCGTCGGCCACCTCCCCCAGGAGGCCGAGCGGCGCGGCGGCGAGACGGTGGCGGCCTACCTCGGCCGTCGCACCGGGGTGACCGAGGCCCAGACCCGGATGGAGGACGCTGCCCGTGCGATGGCCGACGGCGCCGCCATCGACGGGGGGCCGGCCGACGATGCGTATGCCGTGGCGCTGGAGCGGTGGCTACACCTCGGCGGCGCCGATCTCGACGACCGGGTGGAGGCGGTGCTCGCGGACGTCGCCTCCGGGGTGGCGGCTGACGCCCAGATCGCCTCCCTGTCCGGTGGGCAGGCGGCCCGGGTGGGGCTGGCCGCCCTGCTCCTGTCCCGCTACGACGTCTTCCTGCTCGATGAGCCGACCAACGACCTGGACCTGGAAGGCCTGGCCAGACTCGAGCGGTTCGTCACGGACCTGCGCGTCGGCACGGTCGTCGTCAGCCACGACCGCGAGTTCCTCGCCCGCACCGTGACGAGCGTCGTCGAGCTGGACCTGACCCAGCAGCAGGTCAACGTCTTCGGCGGCGGCTACGCGGCATACCTCGCAGAGCGCGAGACCCGGCGACGGCACGCACGCGAGGAGTACGACGCGTATGCCGAGCGGCTGGGCAGCCTCGGCGAGCGGGCGCGGACCCAGCGGGCCTGGGGCGACAAGGGGGTCAAGGCCGCCCGGAAGGGCAAGCGGGACAACGACCGGAGCATCGTGGCGTTCCAAGCCTCCCAGTCGGAGAAGACCGCGGCCAAGGCCCGGCAGACCGAGCGCGCCATCGAGCGGCTCCAGGTCGTCGACGAGCCGCGCAAGGAGTGGCGGCTGCAGATGGAGATCGCCGTCGCGCCGCGGGCCGGGGCGGTCGTCGCGACGGCCCGCGGGGTCGTCGTCCGGCGCGAAGGCTTCACCCTGGGGCC
>JBDTBX010000170.1:0-15886 GCA_039923915.1 Nostocoides sp.
GGGTCCTCGGACGTCCCGATGACGCAGGCCACGCCGGTGCTCGCCATGTGTTGCACGACAAGGGTGTTCGCCGCGAGCGGGACGAGGCGGTCGCGCAGCGAGGCAAAGGCGGTGCGGACGGCCTCGGCGTCCTCGAGGTCCACCCGGATCCCGGCGACGGCGCTCTGGTGCCGGACCAGCGACGAGGTCGACTTGAGGACGACGGGGTACCCGATCGCCTCGGCTGCATCGACGGCCTCCTCTGCCGTGTGCGCGTCGAGCCGACGCCAGAGGTGGATCCCGTATGCCGCGAGGAGACGTTCGCAGTCGGCTTCGGCCAACTCGACGCCCTCGGGGTTGGCGGCGAGCAGCTCCTCGACGAGCAGCTCGGCAGCCCGTCGGTCGATGCCGACGGGCGCCACCGGGATGCCGCGGTCCTTGGCCCGCCACTCGGCGTACCGGGTCGCCGCAGCCAGCGCCCGCACGGCGTCCTCGGGCATCGCGTAGACCGGCAGCCCCCGACCGGGGGTCGACTCCGTGGCGTGCAGCAGGCGGGTGCCACCATCGACGCCACGCATCCCGAGGAACGTTGCGACACAGGGCTTCTCGGTGACGGCGCCGGCCTCCCTGACGATGTCGACAACCTCCTCGTCGGCCGTGAGGAGCGGGGGGATGAAGGACGCGAGCACACTGTCGACGTCGGGGTCGGCCAGCGCCTTCTGGACGGCCTCGCGGAACTGCTCGATCGAGGCCTCCGCCCCGAGGCTGACCGGGCCGTGCACGACGTCGAGGTCGTGACCGACACAGGCGTCGGCGGTGACGATCCCGAGCGCCGCCGAGTTGCCGACGATGCCGACCCGCCGGCCGGCCGGCAGCGGCTGGTTGAGGACGAGCTGGGCGACGTCGAAGAGCTCGTGGATGTTGTTGACGCGCAGCACGCCGGCCTGGCGGAGGAGCGCAGTGAAGGCGTTGGGGTTGCTCCGCGTCTGGCGTGCCTCGTGTCCGGGCGGCACCCCGAAGGACGAGCTCCCGGACTTGACGACGATGACCGGTTTGTGGGCAGCCAGCTGCCGAGCGATCCGGGAGAACTTGCGCGGGTTGCCCATCGACTCCAGGTAGAGGCCGACCGCGGTCGTCCGGTCGTCGTCGATCCAGTACTGCATGAAGTCGTTGCCGGAGACGTCGACCCGGTTGCCGGCCGAGGCGAAGTGCGAGACCCCGAGGTTGCGGCGCGCGGCAGAGGCGAGCACGGCGATCCCGAGCGCACCGGACTGCGCGAACAGGCCGAGGCCGCCATCGCCGGGGATCCGCGGGGTGAGCGTGGCGTTCAGCCGAACGGTCGGGTCGTTGTTGAGGATCCCGAAGGAGTTGGGCCCGACGACGCGCATGCCGGCACGACGGGCCCGCTTGAGCAGCTTGCGCTGGAGCCGGGCCCCGTCCTTGCCGGCCTCGGCAAAGCCGGAGGCGACGACGACCAGGGCCTTGACGCCCTTTGCGGCGCAATCGGCGACCACCTCCAGGACGCCCGCGGCCGGCACGGCGACGATCACGAGGTCGACCTCGTCCGGGATGTCACCGACCGAGGCGTATGCCGGCCGCCCGAGGACCTCCATCGCCTCCCGGTTGACGACGTGGAGGCGCCCGGTGAAGCCGGCGCCGTCGAGATCGGCGAGGATCCGGTGACCGATCGACTCCGGCCGTCGGCTCGCCCCCACCACCGCGATGCTGCTCGGGTGGAGCACGGCGTGCATCGACAGCGCCTCCGCGCGGTGCTCACGAGCGACGCGCACCGCCACGGACCGCTCGGTCGGCGAGATGTCGAACGTCACGCTGACGACACCGTCCTCGATGTGCCGGGAGACGTCGTAGCCTGCCTCGCTGAAGACGCTGAGCATCTTGCGGTTCTGGGGCAGCACCTCAGCGGTGAACCGGGTGATGCCCTCTTCCTGGGCGATGGCCGCGAGGTGCTCGAGCAGCACCGAGCCGATCCCCCGGCCCTGGAAGTGGTCGCTGATGTTGAACGCGACCTCGGCCGACTTCGCGTCGATGGCGTCGTAGCGGCCGATCCCGATGATCTGGTCGCGCAGGGTGACCACAAGGGCGACCCGCTTGCGGTAGTCGACATGGGTGAACCGGTCGAGGTCGCGGTCGGACAGCTCGCGCAGCGGCGCGAAGAAGCGCAGGTAGATCGACTCCTCGGACTGCCCGGCATGGAAACTGCGCAGGCCGTCGGCGTCATCGGGCAGGATCGCCCGCACGTGGGCAACGCCGCCGTCCCGGAGCACCACGTCGGCTTCCCAGCTCCGCGGGTAGCCAGCGGGGAGCTCGGGGACCATGGGCCAAGCGTCTCACGGGGCCGCACGAAGATCCGGCGCCGGTGCCGGTGTCATGCTGGCCTGCATGGAGTTCCGCGAGACCGTCCGCCGCCGTCGCATGGTCCGACGCTTCGATCCGCGAGTTCCGCTGCCGCTCAACGTGATTCGCGACCTCATCGACCTCGCGACCCGCGCGCCCAGCGCCGGGTTCAGCCAGGGTTGGGACTACCTCGCACTGACCGGTCCCGAACAGACCGGAGAATTCTGGACGGCGGCGGCGACCGACGCCCCAGCCGCTCCTGATCCCTGGCTGGCCGGGTTGATGAGCGCGCCGGCACTGGTTCTCGCCCTCGCCAACCCCACGGCATACCTCGACCGCTACGCGGAGCCGGACAAGGGGTGGACCGACCGCTCGCTCGACCACTGGCCGATCCCCTACTGGGACACCGACGTCGCGATGGGCGTCATGCTCATCCTGCTGGGCGCCGTCGACGCCGGCCTCGGTGCGCTCTTCTTCGGTGTCCCGGGGAAGGGCCACCAGCCTGTGCGGGACGCCTTCGGGATCCCCGGGGACCGCAGGATCGTCGGTGTCGTCGCGCTCGGCGAGGCACTGCCCCACCCCAAGAGCCCCTCGCTTCGCCGCGGGCGGCGTGGGGTCGAGGACGTGTTGCACGTCGGGCGTTACGGTGAGGCGCCACGGTCGCCCTCCGACGACCGGGCCGCAACAGTTTCGGTTCTCCCAGCACCCGAGGAGTAGTCCCCCGCATGGCCCGCCGGTCCACGACGCCACCGCCCCCCGAGGAGTTCGAGGAGCGGATCGTCGACATCGACGTCGTCGAGGAGATGAGCAACGCCTACCTCGAGTACTCCCTCTCGGTGATCCACGCCCGGGCCCTGCCCGATGCCCGCGACGGTCTCAAGCCGGTGCAGCGCAGGATCCTCTACTCGATGGCCGACATGGGCCTGCGGCCCGATCGGGCGCACGTGAAGTCCAGCCGGGTGGTCGGCGACGTCATGGGCAAGTACCACCCGCACGGTGACACGGCGATCTACGACGCCCTCGTCCGGATGGCCCAGTCGTTCACCATGCGCCTGCCGCTCATCGACGGTCACGGCAACTTCGGCTCCCTCGACGACGGCCCGGCCGCGTCCCGGTACACCGAGGCCCGGATGGCCCAGTCCGCGCTGCTCATGGTGGGTGGCCTCGACGAGGACACCGTCGACTTCGTCCCCAACTACGACGACCAGCTGCTCCAGCCGTCGGTCCTGCCCGCGGCCTATCCCAACCTGCTCGTCAACGGCGTGACCGGCATCGCGGTCGGCATGGCGACCAACATGCCGCCCCACAACCTGATCGAGGTGATCGGTGCCGCCCGGCACCTCATCGACCACCCGCAGTGCTCGCTCGATGACCTGATGAAGTACGTACCCGGCCCCGACCTGCCGCTCGGGGGGCGGATCGTCGGGCTGGACGGCATACGGGATGCGTATCTGTTCGGTCGGGGCACGTTCCGCACCCGGGCGACCGCCCGGGTGGAGCAGGTGTCGGCGCGCCGCAAGGGCGTCGTCGTCACCGAGCTCCCCTACCTCGTGGGCCCCGAGAAGGTGAAGGAGAAGATCAAGGACCTCGTCCAGGCCAAGCGGCTTCAGGGGATCAGCGACGTCGTCGACCTCACCGACCGCAAGAACGGGCTGCGCCTCGTCGTCGAGATCAAGAACGGCTTCAACCCCGATGCCATCCTCGAGCAGCTCTACCGGCTGACCCCGATGGAGGAGTCCTTCGGGATCAACAGCGTCGCCCTCGTCGACGGCCAGCCGCGGACCATGGGCCTCAAGGAGCTGCTCCAGGTCTACGTCGACTTCCGGATCGGGGTGGTCCGGCGACGGACCCGGCACAGGCTGGCGAAGAGGGAGGACCGGCTGCACCTCGTCGAGGGGCTGCTCGTCGCCATTCTCGACATCGACGAGGTCATCCAGCTGATCCGCTCGTCGGACAACGACGCGATCGCCAAGGGCCGGCTGATCGACGTCTTCGAGCTCAGCGACGCCCAGGCGACCTACATCCTGGACCTGCGCCTGCGCCGCCTGACCAAGTTCTCCCGGATCGAGCTGGAGGCCGAGCGCGCGGACCTGCTCCGCGAGATCGAGCGGCTGCGCGCGGTCCTGGACGATGACTCACTGCTCCGCAAGACCGTCTCCGGCGAGCTCGCCGACGTCGCCAAGGCCCATGGCACACCGCGCCGTACCGTCCTGCTGGAGTCGGTCGGGGTCCCCGCCGCCGCCGCCACACCGCTCGAGGTGAGCGACGACCCGTGCTGGGTCCTGTTGTCCGCCAGCGGTCTGCTCGCCCGGACGACGACGGCCGACCCGATCCCCGTCGAGGGAGCACGCAGCAAGCACGACGCGGTCATCGGAGCCGTCCGCTCGACCGCACGCGGCGAATACGCCCTCGTGACGTCCCTCGGCCGGGTCGTCCGGCTCTCCGCGCTGGACCTGCCGACGCTCCCCCCGACCAACGGGGCACCCGGCCTTTCCGGCGGCGCTCCGCTCACGGCATACGTCGACCTGCCTCGCGGCGAGGAGCCGCTCACCATCATCGGGCTCGACCCCGACGGGCCGGGGCTGGCCCTGGGCACCGCGACCGGGATCGTCAAACGCGTGACGACCGACTATCCCGCCAAGGACTCCTTCGAGGTGATCACCCTCAAGGACGGCGACGTCGTCGTAGGCGCCGCGACGGTCCTTGCCGAGGACGACGACCTGGTCTTCGTGACCTCCGATGCCCAGCTGCTCCGCTTCGGGGCGGGCGCGGTCCGGCCGCAGGGCCGAACGGCGGGCGGCATGGCCGGCATCCGGGTCACACCGGGCCAGCGGGCGGTCTTCTTCGGCGTGGTCCCGGCGGGGGTCGACGCGATCGTTGTCACCTCGAGCGGAACCTCCGACGCCCTCCCCGGCACCCAGCCCGGATCGCTCAAGGTCGCCCCGTATGCCGAGTACCCAGCCAAGGGTCGCGGCACCAGCGGCGTGCGTGCACACCGGTTCCTGCGCGGCGAGGACACCCTCGTCCTGGCATGGGTCGGCGCGACCCCGGCGCGGGCCGCGGCCGCCGGTGGCGTGGCCGTCGACCTGCCCGAGGCATCGGGGCGACGCGACGGGTCGGGGTCTGCGGCGCGCGCGATCATCTCCGGCATCGGGGCCCCTGCCCGCTGACGTCCGCCTGCTGGGACGACGGTTCCCACGTTACGGAATCGTTACGCGGTGTCCTTCCTCACCGCTTGCGGGGGTCATGTAAACGCTTTTACATTGGGCCTGTTTCCCTCACCGTCGAGGCGACCCCGCTTCGACGCCCCACAGAATTGGAGGCGGGCAATGGCCCAGATCTCAAGGCGTCGCACCCTGGCGGCGTGTGCCGGTATCGCGGTCGCGGCCGTTACGGCCGCAGGTTGCAGCAGCAGCGGAGGCAGCGGCAGCAGTTCGTCGGCGGACACCGCGCGTGGTCCGATCACGTACGTCCAGGGCAAGGACAACAGCAACCTGCTGGGCCCGATGGCCGCGGCGTGGAACGCCGCCCACCCCACCGAGAAGGTGACGGTCAAGGAGCAGTCCGACCAGGCCGACCAGCAGCACGATGACCTCGTCCAGAACTTCCAGGCCAAGTCCAACGCCTACGACGTCGTCTCCGTCGACGTGGTCTGGACCGCCGAGTTCGCCGCCAAGGGCTGGCTCACCCCGCTCAAGGGATCCATGGCCCTGCAGACCACTGGCTTCCTCAAGGCCCCCGTTGCCGCGGCGACCTACAACAACACCCTGTATGCCGCGCCCGTCTCCTCCGATGGTGGGTTGCTCTACTACCGCAAGGACCTCATCCCGAAGCCGCCGGCGACCATCGCCGAGCTGCAGGCCGACTGCAAGATCGCAACCGCCAAGGGCATGAGCTGCTACGCGGGCCAGTTCGCCAAGTACGAAGGTCTGACCTGCAACGTCACCGAGGCGATGAACACCTTCGGCGGCAAGGTCGTCAACGCGGCGGGCAAGCCGACCGTCGACTCCCCTGAGTCGGTTGCTGGCCTCCAGTACCTCGTCGACGGGTTCAAGAACGGCGACATCCCCAAGCAGGAGCTCACCTTCCAGGAGGAGCAGGCCCGTCAGGGGTTCGAGGACGGCAAGTTCATGTTCATGCGCAACTGGCCCTACGCCTACAACCTCGGCAACTCCGACGCCTCGTCAAAGGTCAAGGACAAGTTCGCCGTGGCCCCGCTCCCGGGCGTGTCCGGTCCCGGCGCGTCGACACTCGGTGGCCACAGCGCCGCCATCAGCGCTTTCTCCGCGCACAAGGCCACAGCCCTGGACTTCCTGAAGTTCCTCACGAGCGCCGACCAGCAGAAGAACAACATGGAGAAGGGTTCGCTGGCCCCGGTCATCGAGTCGATCTACACCGACGCTTCGCTCGTGGCCAAGGCGCCGTACCTGCCGACGCTGCTGACGGCCATCCAGAACGCGATCCCGCGCCCGGTGACCCCGTTCTACCCGGCGGTCACCACCGCGATCCAGGACAACACCTACGCGGCACTGTCGGGCTCCAAGAGCGCCGAGCAGGCCGTCAAGGACATGCAGGCGGCCATGCTGACCGCCAGCTCGGGCAGTTGATCCGACGGGTCTGACCGATCCACCAGGTGTTGGGGGCGACCGCACAGCGCGCTGGTCGCCCCCAACGCCCAACACCGCACGTCCCCCTTCTTGATCCCCTCCCGGGCAGGAGCACCCATGAGCGCCGTTGTCCACGAAGCGCCGAAGAAGGCGCCGCGAGCCAGGAAGGCTCCCAAGAGCCTCAACTCCGGGCAGGCCCGTACCGGGCTGCTGCTCGTCCTTCCCACCCTCGTCTTCCTCGCCGTCATCGTCATCTATCCGCTGTTCTCGGCGATCCTGCTGTCCTTCCAGAAGGACGCCGGCCTGGACCCCTCCACCGGCCTGTTCGTCGCCGGTGGCAGCGCGGGCATCAGCAACTACAGCCACTGGCTGCTCCAGAAGTGCGGCAGCGAGACCTGCCCGCCCGGCACTCTCGGCTCGCAGTTCTACGCGGCGTTCTGGGTGACCATCTTCTTCACCGTGGTGAGTGTCACCATCGAGATCCTGCTCGGCATCTGGTTCGCGATGATCATGAACCGCGACTTCAAGGGCCGGGCGATCGTGCGGGCCGCGATCCTGGTGCCGTGGGCGATCCCCACAGCCGTCACCGCCAAGCTGTTCTACTTCATCTTCGCCTACGACGGCATCGCCAACCATCTGCTCGGCGTCGTCGGCGTCAACCCGCTGCTGTGGACGAGCAACCCTTGGGCGGCCAAGTTCGCGATCATCATCGCCGACGTGTGGAAGACCACCCCGTTCATGGCCTTGCTCATCCTCGCCGGCCTCCAGCTGATCCCAGGCGACGTCTACGAGGCGGCCTCGATCGACGGGGCAAGCAAGTGGCAGACGTTCACCAAGATCACCCTGCCGCTGGTCAAGGTCCCGCTCATGGTCGCCGTGTTGTTCCGCACCCTGGACGTCCTACGCATTTACGACCTGCCGGCCATCCTCACCCAAGGTGTCGGCGGGACGACGTCGCTATCGATGCTCGTCGTCAAGCAGATCCGATCCGGCTTCCACAGCGCATCGGCCCTATCCACTCTCGTCTTCCTGCTCGTTGCCTTCGTCGCCCTCCTCTTCATCCAGTTCGGTGGCGCCGACGTGATCAAGCGCCCGCCGGGTGCCACGAAGAAGAAGGGCAAGGGCAACGACAAGGACGACGTCGTCGCGTCTGCCGTCGCCGGCAACGCGACCCTGAGAGGTGCGTGAAACCATGACCACCGTTACCGCTGAAACCGCCCCAGCCCCCTCGTCGGCCGCCGAGCAGGAGATCACCCAGCGCAAGGACACCGGCGCCAAGGTCCGGATGTATGCCGGCCTCGTCGTCCTCGTCGTCTGGGGCCTCGCCCCCGCCTACTGGATGATCGTCACCGGGTTCCGCGACGTGGGCTACACCTTCGACACCACGCCGTGGCCCACGCACGTCACGCTGGACAACTTCAAGACGGCGTTCTCGACCGACCGTGGCAACCACTTCGGTGCCGCCCTGCTGCACAGCATCATCATCGGCGTCGTGACGACCATCGTCGCCATGCTCGTCGGGATGTTCGCGGCCTACGCCATGGCCCGGCTGGAATTCCCCGGCAAGTACATCATCCTGGGGATCATCCTCGGCGCCTCGATGTTCCCGGGCGTCGCGCTGGTGAGCCCCCTGTTCAGCCTGTTCTCCAACCTCGGTTGGTTGCAAGGGGTCAACTACCAGGCGCTGATCATCCCGAACATCTCCTTCGCGCTACCCCTCACGATCTACACGTTGACGGCCTTCTTGGCGGAGATGCCGTGGGATCTCGAGGAGTCGGCGCGGATCGACGGCTGCACCCCCGGCCAGGCGTTCCGCAAGGTGATGCTTCCGTTGGCCACGCCGGGCCTGTTCACGACGGCCATCCTGGCCTTCATCGCCTCGTGGAACGAGTTCCTGCTCGCCTCGCAGTTCTCCACCAAGCAGACCCAGACCGTCACCGTGGCCATCGCCAGCTTCACCGGCGCCCAACCGCACCAGGAGCCGTACACCGCCGTCATGGCGGCCGGCACGATCGTCACGGTCCCCCTCATCATCATGGTGCTGATCTTCCAGCGCTGGATCGTCTCCGGCCTGACCGCCGGCGGCGTCAAGGGCTGACGGCCCACCGGCCGGCACACCATGCCGCTGTTCAACCCGGGCTCGGGCACGGGGACCAACCCCCGTGCCCGGGCCCAGCGGCTCGACATGGTCATGGGCATCGTCGGGTTCTTCGCCCTCATGGCGACCATCCAGACGGTCGTCCTGGAACTCAAGGGGCGACCCGCCGGGTTGTCGGCCCTGTTACTGCTCGCACTGCTGCTGGGGCTGTGGTGGCTCTGGCGGCTGCGCAGGCGATTGGACATCTGAGGGGAGGCGCCCGTGAGCACGATCACCGATGTGGCCAAGGCCGCCGGCGTCTCCGTGGCCACCGTCTCCCGTGCCTTGCGCGGCCTGGACCGGGTCAGCCCGCAGACCCGCGCGAAGGTGGAGAAGGTAGCCACCGAGCTGAACTTCGTCGCCTCCCCCACCGCGACCTCGCTCGCCTCGGGTCGCACCCGCGTTGTCGCTGTCGTCGCCCCGTTCCTCACCCGATGGTTCTTCGCCACCCTCGTGAGCGCCATCGACCGCACGCTGCGCGAGCAGGACCACCACGTCCTGCTCTTCGACCTCGAGGACGACTCCTACGACCGGCGCATGCACCTCACCCAGAACATGCTCTGGAAGCGGGCCGACGGTGTGATCACCCTCAACCTGCCGGTCGATGACGTCGAGTTGGCACTGCTCGATCGGCTGGGACTGCCCGTCGTGGCCATCGGCAGTCCGCTCCCGGGCCGGCCGCTGGTCCAGATCGACGACCGGCGGGCCGTGCGGCTGGCCACCGAGCACCTCATCGAGTTGGGGCACTCACGCATCGGGTACATCGGCGCCGTCCCCGTGAATGCGGCCCATGTACAGACCCCGCGGACCCGGCTGGACAGCTTCGAGACGACGATGGCAGCCCATGGCCTTCGGTTCCGACCGGACTGGGTCGTGGCCTCGGACTGGACCGCCGACGCCGCGGCCACCGACATCGTCCGGGTGCTGCTGCAGCCGGACCGACCGACCGGGATCGTCGCGGCGTCCGACGAGATCGCCATCGGCGTCATGCAGGCCGCCCGACGGCTCGGGATCCGCGTCCCGGGAGACCTCTCCGTCGTCGGCATCGACGACCACACGCTGTCGGCCGTGATGGACCTCACGACCGTGCGCCAGGACGTTACCCTGCAGGGCCGAACGGCGGCCCGGTTGCTCCTTGACGTGCTCGACGACGAGGACGGCTTCGGCGCCCGGGCGGTCACCATTCCGATCGAGCTCATCGTCCGCAGCTCGACTGCTCCGCCGGCTCCCCCGGCCTGAGGGTCAGGCGTCGATGCGTTCGCGGTCCATCTCGGCCGCCGACTCGATGATGAAGTCCTTGCGCGGCGCGACGTCGTTGCCCATGAGCAGGTCGAAGATGCGCTCGGCTGCCTCGGCGTCGGCCAGGGTGACCTTGCGCAGGGTGCGGTGCCTGGGGTCCATCGTGGTGTCGGCCAGTTGGTCGGCGTCCATCTCGCCGAGGCCCTTGTACCGCTGCGGCGGCATCTTGATGTTCTTGCCACGCCTCTCCAGGGCGGCCCGGGTGCGCCGCATCTCGGCCTCGGTGTAGGTGTAGACGTAGTCGTTCTTCTTGCTGCCCGCGTTGACCACCTCGAGCCGGTGCAGCGGCGGCATCGCGGCATACACCCGGCCGGCGTCGACGAGTGGCCGCATGTAGCGGAAAAAGAGGGTGAGGAGCAGGGTGCGGATGTGGGCGCCGTCGACGTCGGCGTCGGTCATGATGACGACCTTGCCGTAGCGGACCGAATCCAGGTCGAAGGTACGCCCCGATCCGGCCCCGATCACCTGGATGATCGCGGCGCACTCGGTGTTCTTGAGCATGTCGGTGACCGAGGCCTTCTGGACGTTGAGGATCTTGCCGCGGATCGGCAGCAGGGCCTGGAAGTCGGACGAGCGGGCCAGTTTGGCGGTGCCGAGGGCGCTGTCGCCCTCGACGATGAACAACTCGGACCGCTCGACCTCGTTGCTGCGGCAGTCGACGAGCTTGGCCGGTAGTGAGGAGCTCTCCAGCGCGGTCTTGCGGCGCTGGGTCTCCTTGTGCAGGCGGGCGCTGATCCGCGATTTCATCTCGCTGACGATCTTGTCGAGCAGCAGCACCGGCTGGGCCTTGTCCCCGCGCTTGGTCGAGTTCAGCCGGGCGGTCAGCTCGGTCTCGACGACCTTGGCGACGACCGCCCGCACGGCGGACGTGCCGAGGACCTCTTTGGTCTGGCCCTCGAACTGCGGCTCGGCCAGCCGCACGGTCACGACGGCCGTCATCCCGGCCAAGATGTCGTCCTTGTCGACCTTGTCGGTTCCGACCTTGAGGCGGCGCGCGTTGAGCTCCAGCTGGCGGCGGAACACCTTGAGCAGCGCCTGGTCGAAGCCAGCCAGGTGGGTGCCGCCCTTGGGGGTGGCGATGATGTTGACGAAGGACACGACCTTGGCGTCGTAACCGGTGCCCCAGCGCACGGCAACGTCGACGGCGCACTCGCGCTCGACCTCGGCCGGGCTCATGTGGCCCTGCGCGTCGAGCACCGGCACCGTCTCGGTGAACGTGCCGGACCCCTGCAGCCGCCACACGTCGGTCACGGCGGGGTCGGGGGCGAGGAACTCGGTGAACTCGCTGATCCCGCCGTCATGGTTGAAGACCTCCTCGTGGACACCGTGCTCGCCGGCCGTTCCGGGCTGGCGACGCTCGTCACGGATGACGAGGGTCAGGCCGGGGATGAGGAACGAGGTCTGCCGGGCCCTGGCGACCAGCCCGTCGTACTCGCAGCCGGCGTCGGCGAGGAAGATCTGCCGGTCGGCCCAGTAGCGGACTCGGGTGCCGGTGCGCCCACGGGCGACCTTGCCGACGACGGCCAGCTCGCTGCCCGCCTCGAACGGAGTGAACGCGTGCTCGGGGTCCTTGAACCCCTGTGCGCCCGCAACGTCGGAGAAGGTGCCCGGCTCGCCCCGCCGGAAGCTCATGGCATACGTCTTGCCGTTGCGGTCGACCTCCACGTCCAGCCGGCTGGACAGGGCGTTGACGACCGAGGCGCCAACACCGTGCAGGCCACCGGAAGCGGTGTAGGAGCCGCCGCCGAACTTCCCCCCGGCGTGCAGCTTGGTGTAGACCAGCTCGACACCGGTCAGGCCCGATCGCGGCTCGATGTCGACCGGGATGCCGCGACCGTTGTCACGCACCTCCACCGACCCGTCGGCCAGCAGCCTGACCTCGATCCGGTCGCACACCCCGGCGAGCGCCTCGTCGACGGAGTTGTCGATGATTTCCCAGAGGCAGTGCATGAGGCCGCGGCCGTCGGTCGACCCGATGTACATGCCAGGCCGCTTGCGCACGGCCTCCAGCCCCTCCAGGACCTGGAGGTGGTGGGCCGTGTAGTCAGAGGCGGTCTTGCTGGATGCGGCCTTCTTGGCGGTGGCAGTCATTTGATTCTAGGCTAGTCGGCCACCCCGACCCGGCCTCGCAGGCACGCAGGCAATCCGTTGGGGCGGTGTGCCACGAATGACCGGTACACGCCAGTTGGTGGGCGGTGCACGGCGGGAAGGTTTCGACGTGCTTGACTGTTGACTCGCAGGCGCTCCACGAAGCGAGCTGAAGGAGGCTGACGTGAACGCAACTCTGGCACCAGAGCTGACGGCCCATGACCGGTGCGACCGCTGCGGCGCCCGGGCCTACATCCGGGCCCGGTTGAACGGTGGCGGCGAGCTGCTCTTCTGCGCTCACCACGGCCGCCAGCACCTGTCCAAACTTCGCGACCACGCGGAGATCCACGACGAGACCGAGCGGTTGTCAGAGTCACCGGTCGCGGTCGACGTGAACTGAACTGAGCGACGCGGACTGAGTGAGCACTGACCTCTGGGTCCCGGCGCTGTTCATCGGCGTCGGGATCCTTGGCATTGTGGTGCCGGTCATTCCGGGGCTGCTCGTCGCGCTCGTCGGCGTGCTCATCTGGGCGATCGATACCGGGAGCACCTTCGGCTGGGTGATCCTTGGTATCTGCGCGGTTCTGTATGCCGCGGGGTTGACCGTCCAGTTCCTTGTCCCGGGCCGCCGACTGAAACAACAGGGTGTCGGAACGGGGACCCTGCTCATCGCCCTGCTCATCGCCATCGTCGGGTTCTTCCTCGTCCCGGTCGTCGGCGGCCCGCTCGGCTTCGTGCTGGGGATCTATCTGCTCGAGCGGTTGCGCTCACGGGACGGGGCGGTGGCCTGGGATCGCACCAAGCACGCGCTCCGAGCGGTGCTCACGAGCATGGGGATCGAACTGGCGACCGGCCTGCTCATCGCCGTCACCTGGCTGGTGGGCGCGGTCGTGACCTGGCGTTCGAGCCACTGACCGTCCGGAGTCGGCGGGGCGTGGTGGCTACGGGGTCACCACTGGCCGCGGCGACGCTCCCAGCGCTCTTCCATCCGCTGCATGAACGTGCCCGACGAGGGGGCGCTGCCGCCTGTCGTCTTGCGCCCGTGCGGACCGCGCTTTGCCGGCGTGGCGGCCTTGACCGAACCGTCGGTCTGGACCGCACCGAGGACGGGCTTGGCCGCCTTGGGCGGTGCCACGGCCTGCCAGACGGCGGCGACCATGACGACGAAGCCGATGGCGCCGATCCAGATCTTGGACAGGTTGACGCCGAGCAGGACGAGGGCCAGGCCGACGAGGAAGCCGACGATGCCCACGAGGTAGCGACGGCGTGCGACACGGGCCCCGACGCCGCGCATGTGCGAGGCGAACTTGGGGTCCTCGGCATACAGCGCCTGCTCCATCTGCTCCAGCAGATGCTGCTCGCGATCAGAGAGCGGCACGGTGGCCTCCAACGGTGGGTCGAAACTTGGTTCTCACACCTCAAACGTCCGGGGGACGGCCTGAGGTGCCCGATCCGGCCGAGTGAGGCTTCTCAGGCAAGGATATGTCCCCGACCGGGGTCATGGAAGCCCAGTGGGTCCGTTGGTCCTTACGACTTGGTCACGCGTCGGCGCAGGTCAGTGCGGCTCGTGGTGGGTCAGCGGTCGAGCAGGCTCGCGGGGCGGACGCTGCCGGCCCCGAACCGGGCGCTGGCCCGGTCGACGGCGAGGTCGGCGTCGCGCCAGCCGTGGTCGGGTTCGTCGAGCAGACCCTGGATGGGCGCCTCCTCGGTGGGGATGAGCTTCTCCATACGGACGCCGACGAGTCGGATCCTGGCCCGCTGGAGACCGAGCGCGTCGAACAGGTCTCTGGCCGTCTCGTAGACGACCCGGCTGGTGTCGGTGGGTTCGCGCAGGGTGCGAGAGCGGGTGATCGTCGTGAAGTCGGTAAACCGGACCTTGATCGACACGGTCCGGCCCATCATCTCCGCGGCCCGCATCCGGGCGGCGACCTTGTCGCTCAGCTGGAGCAGCCGGCGATGGATCCACGCGGCGTCGTCGACGTCGTACTCGAAGGTCAGGTCGGCCCCGATGCTCTTCTCCCGGGCCACCGACTCGACCCGGCGCGGGTCACGACCCCAGGCGAGGGCGTGCAGGTGCTCCGCTGCCGCCTCGCCCAGACCGCGCTTGAGGGTGTCGAGCGGGGTGTGGGCGATGTCGGCGACGGTGCGCAGCCCGAGCCGGGTGAGCACCTCCTCGGTCTTGTCGCCCACCCCCCAGAGCGCAGCGACGGGCAGTTGCTGGACGAACGGCACGACCTCATCGACCGGGACGACGACGAGCCCGTCGGGTTTGGCCAGGTTGGAGGCCAGCTTGGCGACGAACTTGGTCGGGGCGACCCCGACCGAGCAGGTGATCCCCTGCTCGTCGACGACGGCGTCGCGGATCGACTGGGCGATGACCGCGGGCGACCCGAGCCGTCGGATCGAGCCGGCGACGTCGAGGAACGCCTCGTCGACCGACAGCGGCTCGACGACCGGGGTGAACGTCGCCAGGGTCGCCATCACCGCATCGGAGATCCGGGAGTAGAGCCGGTGGTCAGGCGGCAGCACGGTCGCCGTCGGGCACAGCCTCCGAGCCCGGCCCATCGGCATCGCACTGGCCACCCCGGAGCGCCGGGCCTCATAGGTCGCCGACAGGACCACTCCGCGGCCGCCGGAACCGCCGATGATGACCGGTGTGCCGAGCAGATCGGGCCGGGCGAGCAGCGAGGCGGCCGCGAAGAAGGCGTCCATGTCGACGTGCAGGACCGTGCAACCGGTGTCGTCGGGCGGCGCCGCGCGGTCGCGGCCGGGGAGGGCGAACTGGCGGCGACTCACGCGGGGTCACCATGACGGACTGCGGAGGAGCAGCGCGTGGGAACGGGGCGTCGTGGGGTGCGGCTCATGACGGCCGGCCCCGCTCAGGTCCTCGTCGCGAGGACGTGGAGGGCAGCGCCGAGCTGACCGAGGAAGCCGAAGGCGCGACTGCCCGCGGCCGCCTTCTCCAGAGCGAGGAGCGCGGAGCGGTCGGCGTCGGAGTCGACCGACCCGGCCGGCGCGAGGTCACTGAAGAGGCGTATGCCGTGCACATCGGTGACGTCAAAACCGTTGCGGAACAACAGATCTCGTATGCCGGCCTCATCGAAGCGACGCGGCAGGGGATCGGCCTGCCCCCACCGGCCGTCGCTGCTCTCGAGCACGGCGAGGGCCTGGTCGAACTGCCCGGCGAGAGCCTTGGCCCAGACGACGGCGAGGCGTTGGGCGGTGACGAGCGAGAGGACACCACCGGGGGCGAGGACGCGGGCGATCCCGGCGAGGGCGGCGTCGGGGTCGTCGACGACCTCGAGGGTGCCGTGGAAGCAGACCAGGTCGGCTCCCCCGGTCTGGCCGGCGACCAGGTCGGCCGCCGTCTCGGCGTCACCTTGAAGAGCCGTGATCCGGTCGGCGACCCCGGACTCGGCGG
>JBDTBX010000171.1:0-2529 GCA_039923915.1 Nostocoides sp.
GCTCATCCAGCGGGGGATGCACAACCACTGGGGTTACAACACGATGGGCTTCTTCGCCCCGCACGCGGCATACGCCCGCTCCCCGGACCCGCAGGGGGTCCTCGACGAGTTCAAGGGTATGGTCAAGCTGCTCCACGCCGAGGACATCGAAGTGATCCTGGACGTCGTCTACAACCACACAGCCGAGCAGTCGCGCGACCGTGCCACCTTGTCCTGGCGTGGGCTGGACAACCGTGCTTACTACCGCTTGGACGACCGGGGCCGCGACGTGGACGTGACCGGCTGCGGCAACACCTTCGACCTGCGCCACCCGATGCAGTGCCGGATGGTCCTGGACTCGCTGCGCTACTGGGTGACCCAGTGCCATGTCGACGGGTTCCGCTTCGACCTCGCGGTCGCGCTCGGGCGCAACCAGAGCGACGAGTACGACCCCAACCACCCGTTCCTGGTAGCGCTGCGGACCGACCCGGTGCTCTCTCGCGTCAAGCTGATCGCCGAGCCCTGGGACCTCGGCGTCCACGGCTGGCGGACCGGCCAGTTCCCCCCTCCGTTCAGCGAGTGGAACGACCGATTCCGCGACACCGCCCGCACCTTCTGGCTCCCCGACGTGGCCGCCGACCTCAACGGTCGGGTCGGGCACGGCGTCCAGGACCTGGCCACCCGGCTCGCCGGCTCGCAGGACCTCTTCGGCGCACGCGACCGCGGCCCGATCGCCTCGGTCAACTTCGTCGCCGCCCACGACGGGTTCACCGCCGCCGACCTCACGGCCTACGACGTCAAGCACAACGGCGCCAACGGCGAGGGCAACCGGGACGGCACGGACAACAACCGGTCCTGGAACCACGGGGTCGAGGGTCCGACGACCGACGCGACGGTCCTCAGGATGCGGCGCCGGTCACTGCGCAACCTGCTCGGCACCCTGCTCCTGTCAACCGGCGTCCCGATGATCAACGGGGGCGACGAGTTCGGGCGGACGCAGGGCGGCAACAACAATCCCTACTGCCAGGACAACGAAACCAGCTGGTTCGACTGGGACCTTGCCGACTGGCAGCGCGACCTGCTTGCGACCACCCGGTTCCTCATCCGGCTGCGACATGACCACCCGGTCCTGCGGCAGCGGCACTTCTTCACCAGCCGGCCGGTCCACGAGGAGGGGTCGACCGACCTGGCCTGGTACGACGCCGCCGGCCTGCCGATGGACCACCAGTGGGGCGACATCACCCAACGGACCCTGCAGGCCCTGTTCAACGGCAGCACCGTCGGCGGCGCGTCGGTGCTCCTCGTCCTGCACGCCGGCTCGCACGAGGGCCAGGTGCGGCTCCCCTCCGCACCCGGGCTCACGGCATACGAGCTGATCTGGGACAGCGCGTGGGAGCGGCCCCAGGACCCCGGCCCCGCGCAGGCACCCGGGCCGGTCACGGTCACGGCAGCGACGCTGCGTGTCTATCTGGCGATGGACCCGACGTGAACCGCACACGTGACCACGGAGGAACATGAGAGCATCGTCCACGGACCGGTGAAACAGGCGGGCGCGGGACGCCCGCCACCCAAACCGGTGGGCGCGCAACGCCCGCCACGCAGACACAGATCGATGGGAGTCCCCCGAGAATGACCGCAACCCAGACCGAGCTCACCGGCTACGAGCCGATCGACCCGGCCGTCCGCGAGCAGTACGAGCGCGACGGCTTCTACGTCATCAAGAACGCCCTGGCCGATGATGACCGACAGTACTTCCTGAAGGCCGTCGACAAGGTCTACGCCGAGGAGGAGGCCGCCGGCCGGCTCCGCCCCGACCGGTCGATCCACGTCATGGGCTGGATGCACAAGGACCCGCGCTTCGTCGAGCTGCTGAACTGGCCGACCACGTTCCCCTACATCTGGGGCGTCATGGGGTGGAACATCTACACCCATCACAACCACATCGACGTCAACCCGCCCAAGGACGAGCCGCCGTTCTGGAACTGGCACCAGGACGGCTACCGGCAGAACTCCGACATCGACATGCCGGTGCGGCCGATGTTCATGACGAAGATCTGCTACGCGCTGACCGACCTGTCGATCCCCGGCCACGGCCAGACCAAGGTGCTCCCCGGCTCGCACGTCAACAACACCCTCGCCGGCCGCCCCGAGAAGGAGGGCGACCCGATCGTCGAGCCGGAGGGCTCCACAGAGGTGCTGCTGTCCGCCGGTGACGCGTTCATCTTCGACCGCCGCCTGTGGCACAGCCGCTCGATGAACACGTCCGACGTCGTCCGCAAGCTGATGTTCGTCGGCTACACCTATCGCTGGATCCGCCCGCTCGACGAGGACGTCGCCGACCAGTCCTCGGACTGGTTCAAGGGTCTGTCGCCCCTGCACCAGCAGCTGCTCGGCTACGGTCCCGACCACGCGTCGTTCTGGGGCATCAAGCAGTCCGGCTGGATCGACGACGAGATCCCGCTGCGCAAGGAGCTCAAGGAGCGCGGGCTCATCAACCGGGAGGTTCCCTTCCTGCGCTGACCCGCGACCAACGAAGCGGGCCCGGGCCGA
>JBDTBX010000172.1:0-3378 GCA_039923915.1 Nostocoides sp.
CACGCATGGCCGTGAAGGCCTCGTGACCAGGGGTGTCGATGAAGGTGATCGGACGGTCGATGCCCTCGTGCTCCTTGTGGATCTGGTAGGCACCGATGTGCTGGGTGATGCCACCGGCCTCGCCGGATGCAACGTTCTCGTTGCGGATGGCGTCCAGGAGCCTGGTCTTGCCGTGGTCGACGTGACCCATGACCGTGACGACCGGCGGACGAGCGACGAGGTCGTCGTCGTCCTCACCGGCGATGCCGGTCTCGAGGTCGATGTTGAAGGCGTCGAACAGCTCCTTCTCCTCCTCCTCGGGAGAGACGACCTGGATGTCGTAGCCGAGCTCGGCGCCGAGGACCTTGAAGGTGTCCTCGTCGAGGGACTGGGTCGCGGTTGCCATCTCACCGAGGTGGAAGAGCACCGTGACCAACGAGGCCGGGTTGGCATTGATCTTGTCGGCGAAGTCGGTCAGCGATGAACCACGACGGACCCGGATGACCGACGTGCCGTCGCCACGGGGGACGGTGACGCCCCCCAGCGACGGCGCCTGCATCTGCTCGAACTCCTGGCGCTTGGCGCGCTTGGACTTCCGGCCTCGAACCGGGCGACCGCCACCCCGGCCGAAGGCACCGCCGGTCTGGCCGCGCCCGCCGGGACCGCCACCCGGACGACCGCCGAAGCCGCCACCGGGACGACCGCCGAAACCGCCGGGGCCACCGCCACCGGGGGCACCGGGACGGGCCGGCGCACCGGGACGACCACCCGCACCGCCGCCGCGGCCGGGACGCTCACCCGGGCGCCCGACTGCAGCGCGGTCGGGCATCATGCCCGGGTTGGGGTGCGGACCGCCGGGACGGGGACCACCGGGGCCGGCCGTGCCGCCGGGGCGCGGAGCCGGACGGCTCTGCGGGCGGGGCATGCCCTGGCTCGGGGCGAACGGGTTGTTACCGGGGCGCGACGACGCCGGACGGGCGGCGCCCATACCCTGGTTGGCTGAGAACGGGTTGTTGCCCGGGCGCGGGCCGCCGCCGGGACGTGGCGAGGTCGTCGCGCCGGGAGCGGCCGGACCGCCGTCGGCAGCGGCCGGCGCCCGGTCGGTCTCCTCGCGGGCGGCTGGAGCCTCCGGCTGACGGGTCGGACGCGGGCCGGGGGCCGGCGCCGAGTGGGCAGCCGTGGTCGGCGCGACCGGGCCGGCGGCAGGAGCGACCTCGACGGGTGCGCTGGGCGCGCTGGGGGTGGGCGCGGACGGCGCGGCGGCGGGTGCAGAGGCAACCGGAGCCGGGGCCGACGGGGCCGGAGCAGGCGTCGCGGTGCGGCCGGCGGGGGCAGCCTTCTGGGCGGGGGCCGCAGCGGCCTCGACGGGGAACTTCTCCTGGTAACGGCGGACGACGGGCGCCTCGACGGTGGAGCTGGCGCTCTTGACGTACTCGCCCATCTGGTTCAGCCGCTCGAGGAGGACCTTGCTGGTCACTCCGACATCTTTGGCGAGCGCACTCACTCGGACTTTGGACACTTTTCTCCTCATCTGGGTCCGTGCCAGAGGAGGCGCGGACCGTCTTACGGCTGGGTGGTGCTCATTACTGAGTACTCATCGGGTGCTCATAGCGATAAACCCGCTCTCGGTTCTTTCTTCGGACGGTTGCTGTGGGCGGCTTTGGAGGTGGGCCAGGACCGGTGCCGGGTCGAGCGGCACGCTGACACGCAGCGCACGCCCGAAGGCCCGACGACGGATGGCTTGCTCGAAGCAGTCGAGGGTGGGATGCAGCGAGGCGCCACGGCCCTGTGCTCGACGCGCCGGATCAGGCTGGAGGGCGGGAACCCCACCCGGGCCTGCTCCGACGACCACTCGCAGGAGTGCCGATCGGCTATCCCGTTGGCGACAACCCACACAGGTGCGGGTCGGGCCTGGGAGTCCAGTCCGGTCGGTCACGCTCCAGTCTACAGACATTGCCGCGTATGCCGCACCGCACCTCTCCCGGGCGGATGACCTACGACGGTTGGGTGTCGGGCCGGATGTCGATCCGCCAACCAGTGAGCTTGGCCGCGAGGCGGGCGTTCTGGCCCTCCTTGCCGATGGCCAGCGAGAGCTGGTAGTCCGGGACGATGACACGGGCCGCCCGCAGCTGCCGGTCGACGATCTCCACCGACTCCACGCGCGACGGCGACAACGCGGCCGCGATGAAGGTCGCGGGGTCCTCGGACCAGTCGACGATGTCGATCTTCTCCCCGTGCAGCTCGGTCATCACGGCCCGCACGCGCGCGCCCATCGGACCGATGCAGGCACCCTTGGCATTGACACCGGGAACCGTGGAGTGGACCGCGATCTTGGTCCGGTGGCCGGCCTCGCGCGCCAGTGCGGCGATCTCGACGGTGCCGTCGGCGATCTCGGGCACCTCGAGGGCGAACAGTTTGCGGACCAGGTTGGGGTGGGTGCGGGACAGGCCGATCTGCGGGCCGCGCGGCCCCCGGCGGACCGACACCACGAAGGTGCGCAGCCGCTGTCCGTGCACGTACTTCTCCCCCGGCACCTGCTCGGCGGCGGGCAGGATCCCTTCGACGTTGCCGAAGTCGACGGTGACGATCCGCGGGTCCGAGCTCTGCTGGATGACGCCGGCGATGACGTCGCCCTCGCGGCCCCTGAAGACGCCCATGACGGCCTCGTCCTCGATGTCGCGGAGCCGCTGCAGGATGACCTGCCGCGCAGTGGCCGCCGCGACCCGTCCGAAGCCCGTCGGGGTGTCGTCGAACTCGGGGCCGTACTCGCGCCGCACCCGAGGCTCGCCATGCTCGTCTGCGTCCGGGGTCCGGTATGCCGCCTGCTCGCCGTCGCGGGTCCCCTCGCCTTCTGCATGGGGCGCATGGGGCGCATGGGACCCATGGATCGCGTCGTCGGTACCGGCGGCAGACGCCGGCTGGTCGTCCTCGATCGGGGTCTCGAACTCCTCGCGCGCCCACACGACGACGTGGCCAGACTTGCGGTCGAGATCGACCCGGGCGGTGCGGAACGAGCCATCGGTGCGGTGATAGGCGAGGAGGAGGGCCTGCTCGATGGCCGGGATGAGCACGGCCATCGAGATGTCGCGCTCACGCTCCAGGGCTCGCAGGGCGGCCAGGTCGATGTCCATCAGCTCTCCTCAGGGTCGGGTGCATCATCGTGCTCGGCCCCGGCCCAGTTCACATCGTCCCCCGCGGCGCGGTCGGCATCGACCCCATCGGTCCTGCGGGAGAACTCGACCTGGACCACGGCGCGGGAGACAGCGGCATACGGGACGGTTGTCTCCTCGCCATCGACCACGACGGTGACGGCCCGGTCACTGGCCCTGGCGATGCGGCCGGTGACGGCGGACCCCTCGACCGGGGTCAGGGTCAACAGCCGGCCGACGTTGCGGCGGT
>JBDTBX010000173.1:0-7118 GCA_039923915.1 Nostocoides sp.
CGGTTTCGAACTTCGCTGAGTTCACAGCCATGACGACATGGTCAGACAGTTGAGCCATGAGCTTCTTTACCTCGGTCTCCTCGGCGGAGAACTCACTCGTCCCGAAGCGCGCATCAATAGCTGCCGCCGAGAGGAATGCCCGCGCGAACGAGAATTGGCGGAGCGTCAACGTGGCGATAGGCCCCACGAGTGACCCGGCGTTAGGGTCTTTCTGACCCCCCGTGAGGTAGGCGTGGACGCGAGGGTCCCGTTGGAGGGTGAGGAAGGTCTCGACCCCATCTGTCACCACCGACAAGTTTTCGGAATGGGGGAGCGAACCAGCGAGCACCGAGATGGTCGACGACGCATCCATACAGATGCCCACACCCCCGGCCGGCACGAGGCCGACGAGCTTGCGCGCGATCACTTGCTTGGCAGACCCGGCCCGAGCCTCCCGCGCCTCGAACGATTCGGCACCACTGACGGCTCCGCCTCGGACACGACGGACGACCCCAAGCTCCTCGAGCGCTTGCAGGTCTCTGCGGATCGTCATGGTGCTTACCCCGAACCGGTCCGCGAGCTCCTCGATGCGTAGCGTCCCGTCAACCCTGAGTAGGTCGGTGAGCGACTGGCGGCGGGTCTCGAGGTCCACGCTGCTCTTTGTGACCATTGCGCATCTCCCTCGCCTGTGAACTTGGAGCCAGAATGTCACACAGATGTGATCAACGCGGACTGGGGGGCGCGTGTCGCGTACTGAGGCAGGAAGGCGCGCCACAACTGACACACAGGAGCTGTCTGACGAGCCCTGCAGCGCAGCGTGATTCAACTAGTGCCGACCCCTCGTTGTGAGGCCCACGTCAGAAACCTCTTGACAATCACATGTCGTATCGTGTGAACTTCACATGATCGAACAAGGCCATGATCGCAAGGCCATCCACTCCCGCGACACGACGATGAAGTCGGAGATCTCCATGACAGCCTCAGCACTCGAGTGCCATGACCTGGTCAAGGCCTTCGGTGGAGTCCCCGTCCTCAAGGGCGTCTCACTCTCCCTCGCTCCCGGCAGTGTCACCGCCCTCGCTGGCGAGAATGGCGCCGGTAAGTCCACCATGATGAAGATCGCGTCGGGCCAGTTGCGTCCGGACTCGGGCGACGTTTTCGTGGAGGGGGCTCCTCTCGCCGCCGGCGATCCGCACGCCGCTCACCGCCAGGGCGTGGCTATCGTGCCTCAGGAGCTCGCACCGATCCTCGACATGATGGTCTACGAGAACCTCTTCCTCGGCCGGGAGATTCGCGGCCGAGCCGGACTCCTCGACCGCCGCCGGATGGCCCGCGAGGCCAAGGCGATGCTCGAGGTTTTCGGCGTCGACATCGACCCGCAGGCGGTTCTGCGCCGCCTGTCGGTGGGTCTGCGCCAGATTGTCGAGATCGTCAAGAACTCCAGTGGTGGGGCCAAGGTGCTCCTGCTTGACGAGCCGTCGTCTGCGATCTCGGAGCGGGAGGTAGAGCGCCTTTACGCCGTCGTGAACCGGCTGCGGGACCAGGGGGTCGCGATGCTCTACACGACGCACAAGATGGAGGAGATCCGGGCGCTCGCTGACCAGGTGGTGGTCCTGCGCGATGGAAAATTGGTCCTTGACGAGCCGTTGGCCTCGATCACCGACAACGACATCGTCCACGCGATGATCGGTCGCGATCTCGAGGACCTCTTTCCCGTCGTCAACGAGCCCCATGCCGAGGTCGCGCTCAACGTGCGGGGCCTCCACGTCCAGGGATACGCCGCACCGATCGACCTCACCGTGCGCCGGGGCGAGATCGTCGGACTGGCCGGGCTCGTCGGCGCCGGCCGAACCGAGCTTCTCGAGGCGATCTTCGGCGTCCGAAAATCCGTAGCCGGCACGGTCTCCGTCGGCGGACATACCGTCGCCAGGAACCAGCCGGCCGCCTCCATCACGCGGGGGATGGCCCTCGTCCCCGAGGACCGTAAGGGAGCCGGAGCGGTGCTCACGATGAGCGTCCTCGACAACGGGTCCCTCCCGCGACTGTCGAAGTTCACCGCCGGTGGATGGCTGCGGCAGGGCCACCGGTCAAAGGTTGTCAAGGAAGCCATGTCCTTGGTACGACTGCGTAGCCGCGGGCTCTCACAGCTCGTCGAAACGCTCTCCGGCGGCAACCAGCAAAAGGTCGTCCTGGCCCGCTGGCTCACCGGGCACGTGGACGTCCTTCTCCTCGATGAGCCGACCCGTGGCGTCGACGTGGGGGCGCGGAGCGAGATCTACCGGATCATCTCCGATCTCGCTGAATCTGGGATGGCGGTCCTCATGGCGTCGTCGGACATGCCGGAAGTACTCTCCCTCTCCCACCGTGCCCTCGTCATGCGCTCAGGTCAGGTCGCAGGCGAGCTCGACCGGGTTGCCCTCGCCGAACCCAGCGCGCAGGACACCATATTCCGCCTGGCCGCCGGCCTCGAGCCGACCGACCCCTCGGATCCGCCACAGGATCCCCGTCCCGCCAGCATTCCCCCCACGACTTCACCGGAGGACGCACGATGACCGCTCAGCAGATGACGCCAGTGCCGGATGCCGGGATGTCGGTCCCGGACTCCGAGCCCCAAGGACGCTTCACCGCGGCGTGGTTCCGCGACCTGGCCATACGCCGGGCGATGGTCATCGTGATGGTGGTGATCATCGCCTACTTCAGCTACCGCAGCGCCCGCTTCGGGACCCTCGACAACATCCAGAACATCGCCATCGCCGCGGCCCCGTTTGCCCTCATTGCTATCGGGCAGACCCTGGTCATCCTTACCGGAGGCATCGACCTGTCGCCGGGGTCCATCATTGCCCTCAGCGCGATGTCCGCCGCGGCGACCGTGAAGGACCATCCCGAACGCCTTCTCCTGAGCGTGCTCGTCGCCGTCCTCGTGGGGTTGGTCGCCGGCGCCGTCAACGGGTTCCTCGTGTCGATTGTCAATGTCCCACCCTTCATCGCCACTCTCGGGATGCTCACGACCGCCTCAGGCCTCGCCTATGTCGTCGGCGGCGGGGCTCCGATCAACGGTCTGCCCGCCGAGTTTGGCCAGATCGCCAACACCAAGGTGCTCGGACTCCAGATCCCCGTCATCGTCATGATCGTCGGCATCATCGTGTTCGCCGTCATGATGAAACGGACCTCCTACGGCATGAGAATCTATGCCGTCGGCGGTAACCCGGTGGCCGCGCTGATCGCTGGCGTCAAAACCAAACGGATCCTGTTCAGCGTCTACGCCATCAGCGGAATGCTCGCCGGTCTCTCGGGCGTCATGCTCGCCTCCCGCGTCATCTCGGGCCCGCCGAACCTCGGCCAAGGCTATGAGCTCGACGCCATCGCGGCCGTGGTCATCGGTGGCGCCAGCCTCCTCGGCGGCCGCGGCAGCATGTGGGGCACCGCCCTCGGACTGCTGCTCATCCAGACCCTCAACAACGGCCTCGACATCCTCATCGTCCCGGCCTACTGGCAGAGCGTGATCAAGGGCGTGCTCATCGTCGCCGCAGTCGCGGTCGACGTCTGGTCGGTCCGACGCCGGATCTGAACGCTGGCCCCTTCGTCCGAACCCCACCCTTCCTATCCGGAGCCCTTGAGTCCCACCCCCTCAGGCTTCGCCATCCTCTACATCCCGATACACCGCTACGAAATGGAGACACCGATGTCCAACCGAACTCTGCGCACCCTCACCGTCGCCCTCACCGGCGTCGCGCTTCTCTCGGCGGCCGCCTGCGGCGCCGGTGACCCTAATGCGAACTCCGGAGGCAATGCCGGCTCGGGCGGCACGGCCGGCGGGACCAAACCGATCCGCGTCGGCATCAGCGTCTACGACACGTCGTCCTTCATCACCGCCGGCAAGGCCGGCATCGACGCCTACGCCAAAGCCAACAACATCGACGTCCTTTTCAACTCCGCGAACCTTGACGTCAACACCCAAGCCAGCCAGATCGACCAGTTCATCAGCGCCGGCGTCGACGCCATCATCGTCGTGCCCGTCCAGGCGGATTCACTGGCGCCCCAAGTCGCCTCGGCCAAAGCGAAGAACATCCCGTTCCTCGCGGTCAACGCCAGCCTCAACAACAAGGACCTCGCCGGGTCGGTCCTACCGGACGACATCAAAGCCGGTGAGCAGGAGATGCAGATGATGGCCGACAAGCTCGGCGGCAAGGGCAACATCGTAGTGCTCCAAGGCCCGCTCGGCCAGTCGGGTGAGCTCGACCGCACCAAGGGAATCAACAACATCCTCGCCAAATACCCCAACATGAAGATCCTCGCCAAAGACACCGCGAACTGGAAGCGCGACGAGGCCGTCAACAAAATGAAGAACTGGCTTTCCGCCTTCGGGACCCAGATCAACGGCATCGTCGCCGAGAACGACGACATGGGCCTCGGCGCCCTCCAAGCAACACGCGAGGCCTCGGTCAAGCTCCCAATCGTCGGGGTCGACGGCATCGAGGACGGGCTCAAGGCGGTCTCCAGCGGAGACTTCATCGGCACCAACCTCCAGAACGGCACCGTGGAACTCGCTGCCGGCCTCGCGGTAGCGGCCAAGATCGCACGCAAGGAGGACGTCAACAAGAACCCTGTCTACCTCATGCCCGAGGTGACCTCGAAGAACGTCGCCCTTTACACCAAGCACATCGTCACCGAGAAGGCCGCCTTCCTCGCCAAGCTCCCGGCACTCATCGATGCCAACCTCAAGAGCGGCAATATCGCCGACGAGGGCACGAGCTGACCCCAACCCCGCCTCCCGCGCCCAGCGAAGCACGGGGGGCAGGGCCACCCCCCTGGGCTGGGCAGCCCGACGGGCTGCCCGGCCCGCAAAACCCCACGGCACACCGACGAAGGAGCCTTCCCATGACAACGATGCGTGCCGCGGTTCTGCGTGGCGTCCACGACCTGATGATCGAGGAACGTCCCGTACCCCAACCGGGCGCCGGTGAGGTCCTCGTCCGCGTCTTGGCCGTCGGCGTCTGCGGATCGGACGTCCACTACTACGAGCACGGCAGGATAGGAGACTTCGTCGTGAAGTCGCCGATGGTGCTCGGTCACGAGTCGGCAGGCGTGGTCGTCTCCGTCGGCGAGGGAGTCGCCCCGGGACGGGTCGGCGAACGTGTCTCTATCGAACCCGGTGTCCCCGACCTCACCTGCGAGCAGTGCCTGGCGGGGCGGTACAACCTGTGCCCGGCCATGCGGTTCTACGCGACCCCGCCGATCGACGGCTCGCTCTCCGAGTTCGTCGTCGCCCATGCCTCCTTCGCCCACCCCGTCCCGGACACCATGTCGGACGACGCCGCGGCCCTGCTCGAGCCGCTCTCAGTGGGCGTCTGGGCCAACCGCCGGGCCGGAACAACCGCCAACAGTAGGGTCCTGGTCACAGGCGCGGGACCTGTGGGACTTGTTGCCGTGCAGTGCGCGGTGGCCTTCGGGGCCACCGAGGTCGTCGTCGCTGACCTCAACCCGCACCGGCTGGCGCTGGCCCTGGAGCTCGGAGCGACCGGGACGATTCGGGTCGACCAGACCACCATCGCCGACTCCGGCGTCGAGCCGACCGTGTTCCTCGAGTGCAGTGGTCATCCAGCGTCGACCCGCGACGGCATCCGCGCCGTGGCGCGCGCCGGACGGGTAGTCCTCGTGGGCATGGGCGGCGACGAGCTCGCGCTGCCGCTCTCCCATGTGCAGAACCGCGAGATCGAGGTAACTGGCACGTTCCGGTATGCCAACACCTGGCCGACGGCCATCGCCCTCGTCGCGAGTGGACGCGTCGACGTCGACCGGCTCGTCACAGGCCACTTCCCGCTGGAAGGCACGGTCGATGCCCTCATGGCTGGGCAACGCGACCCTCAAGCGGTCAAGTCCGTCATCAACCCCGCAGGCTGAGTTCGGCCTACCCCCGACGACACGACCACTCGCCCCGAGAGGACGATCATGACATTCATATTCGACGACCCCCATCGGTTCACCGAGGACATGCTCGACGGATTCTTGGACGTGCACCGCGACCGCGTTGTCGGCGTACCTGGTGGCGTCGTCCGCGCCGCAGAGACCCCCTCAGGGAAGGTGGCAGTCGTCGTCGGTGGTGGGTCGGGCCACTACCCCGCATTCTGTGGTATCGTCGGGAACGGCTTCGCCGACGGCGCAGTGGTGGGTAACATCTTCACCTCACCCTCCACCGCGGATGCCTGTTCGGTCGGACGGGCCTCGGTATCAGACGCAGGGCTGCTCTTCTCGACGGGCAACTACGCCGGCGACGTCATGAACTTCACCCTTGCGCAGGAACGCCTCAACCGCGAAGGCATCGACACACGGGTCCTATTCGTGACCGATGACATCGCCAGTGCCCCGGTCCACGAGATCTCGAAGCGGCGGGGGATCGCTGGCGACTTCGTGGTCTTCAAGGTGGCCGGCGCCGCGGCTGAGGAGGGCATGGGGATCGATGATGTCGAACGCGTCGCGCGCCACGCCAACGACCGCACTCGCACCCTTGGTGTCGCCTTCGGCGGATGCACGATGCCTGGCGCCGACGCACCTCTCTTTTCCGTACCCGAAGGCCACATGGGTGTGGGGCTCGGAATTCACGGGGAGCCAGGAGTCGAGGACGCGCTCTTGCCCTCGGCCACCGAGCTGGCCCGACGGCTCGTCGAAGGGGTGCTGGCTGAACGCCCGCCGCAGGACGGCAGCCGGGTCGGGGCGATCCTCAACGGCCTCGGCACGACGAAGTACGAGGAGCTGTTCGTGCTGTGGGCCCAGGTCTCGACCTTGCTCGCCGCCGCAGGGATCGAGGTCGTGGATCCTGAAGTGGGCGAGCTCGTCACCAGCCTCGACATGTCCGGCTGCTCGCTCACTCTCGTCTTCCTCGACCAAGAGCTCGAGCGCCTCTGGCGGGCGCCTGCCGACACCCCCGCCTTCCGGAAGGGAGCCGTGGCGAGCACTCCGGCCATGCCTCGCCGGTCCGCGACCACGGCGGTGGAGACCTCCGTCGCCGTCCCGCCCAGCAGCGCCGAGTCCCGAGCTTGCGCCACGGTCGTCGCGGCGGCCCTGCAGGAGATGAGCTCGGTGGTCGTCGCCGCAGAGGACGAGCTCGGCCGCATAGACGCCGTCGCCGGCGACGGCGATCA
>JBDTBX010000174.1:0-2545 GCA_039923915.1 Nostocoides sp.
CAGGTCGCCCTCAGGTTTCTGGGGGCCCGTCATCTCGCCACGGGTGTCGTGCAGGTGTTCTTCCCTGGTCACTTTCAGCGGCTCGAGATCGCGGTCGACCTGATCCACACCGCGACCATGGTGGGACTGGCCGCCGCCGACCCACCGCGCCGCCGACCGGCGCTGGTCACCGCAGCGGTGGCCCTCGCCAGCGGGATGGCCGGTATCGGCATCCGCGCCCGTTCCTCCCACGCATCACCGACCAGCTCATGACCACCACGAACGGCACACTGGACGGCGACCAACCCAGCGCGCCGCTGGTGCCGCCGCAGGCGCTGCGTGACTACGCCTTCCTCGCCGACGGCTACCGGGGCGCCATCATCGGCCCTCGCGGTGACGTCTCCTGGTTGTGCGCGCCGGGATGGGACTCCCCGGCGGTGCTGGCCAACCTGGTCGGGGGCCGGGGCTGTTACCTGATCTGCCCAGCCGACACCTACGTGTGGGGCGGGTACTACGAGCCGGGCTCGCTCATCTGGCGCAGCCGGTGGACCACGACCACGGGCCGGATCGAGTCTCGGGAAGCCCTGGCGGTCCCGTCCGACCCGCACACCCTCACCCTGCTGCGGCGGGTGGAGAACGTCGACGGGCCCCCCGCCCGCCTCGACGTGCGCCTCGACCTGCGCGCAGAGTTCGGGACCGCGCCCAGCGACATCCACTCCGAGGGCGACGGGGTCTGGTCGATCGAGACGGGCGCCCTGCACTGCCGCTGGTCCGGCGCTGCGGGCGCCCGCCACGGCGGCGACGGCTCGCTGCGACTGAGCCTCGAGCTGGCCGCCGGCGAGCGGCGCGACTTCCTCCTGGAGATCAGCGACCAGCCGCTGGGTGCCCTGGGCGACCCCGACCGGCTCTGGTCTGAGACGCAGCACTACTGGCACCAGAACGTCCCCGACTTCGCCGCCTCAGCCGCCCCCCGCGACAGCCGGCACGCCTACGCCGTGCTCCGCGGCCTGACCGCGCCCGGCGGCGGCATGATGGCCGCCGCCACCCTCGGCCTGCCCGAGCGGGCCGAACAAGGCAAGAACTACGACTACCGCTATGTGTGGCTGCGCGACCAGGCCTACGCCGGCCTCGCCGTCAGTGTCCTCGTGCCGCTGCCCCTGCTCGATGAGGCCGTCGCTTTCACCACCGCCCGGGTTCTCCAGAACGGCGACGAGCTGGCCCCGGCCTACCGCCTGGACGGCAGCCTCCCGCCGGCCGAGAAGCACCTCGACCTGCCCGGCTACCCCGGCGGCGCGGTCGTGACCGGCAACTGGGTCCGTGGGCAGTTCCAGCTCGACTCGATGGGCGAGCTGCTCCAGCTGTACGCCGCCGCCGGGCGACACGAGCACCTGGGCACCGACGACGAACGCGCCGTTGCCGCCATCGTCGAGACCGTCACCTCCCGCTGGGCCCAGCCCGACGCCGGCGTGTGGGAGCTCGAGGACGACTGGTGGATCCAGTCCCGCCTGGCCTGCGTCGCCGGCCTGCGGGTCGTCGCCCGGGACGTGCCCGGCACCGACAGCGTCCGTCTGCTCTCTCTCGCTGACGCCATCATGGCCGAGACCTCCAAGCGCGGCCTCGGCCCGGACGGCGCCTGGAAACAGGCTCCCGACCGTCCCGGGGCCGACGCCTCCCTGCTGCTGGCGCCCGTGCGCGGAGCCTTACCGGCCGATGACCCGCGCAGCCGCGCCACCCTGGCGGCCGTTACCGAGCAGCTCGTGCAGGACGGCTACCTCTACCGGTACGCCCCCGACGACCGCCCGCTCGGCTCCGCCGAAGGCGCGTTCCTGATGTGCGGGTTCGCCATGAGCTTGGCCCAGCTCGCCGACGGCAACCGCGTCGAGGCCTACCGCTGGTTCGAACGCCAACGCGCTGCCTGCGGCACTCCCGGCCTGTTCTCGGAGGAGTTCGACGTGCAACAACGCCAGCTGCGCGGAAACCTCCCCCAAGGCTTCGTCCACGCCCTGCTGCTCGAAGCCAGCCAGGCGCTGGGCAGGACCGACAACCTGAACCATGAGCCGTCAGAGCATCAAGTGACCCGCGCCAGGCGCAGCTAGAGGAAGGGGCCGAGATGAGCGTCACCGCTAGACAGGGCCCCGAGGTGACGATCTCGCCGTCGTTGCGGGCGGTGCTGGCGGTGCTGGCGCGTCGGGTCGACGACGAGGTGCGTTTCGACGCCGGTAGCAGAGCGGCGTTCGCGGTCGACTCCTCCAACTACCGCCAGCCGCCGGTGGCGGTAGTGGCGCCCCGCACCATCGAGGCGGCGGTCGACGCGATCGCGGTCTGCGCCGAGCTGGGAGCGCCGGTACTCTCCCGCGGTTGTGGCACCAGCCTCGCCGGCCAGACCACGAACCGGGCCGCCGTCATCGGCCGGCCGAAGTACTGCCACCACCTGATCTCGGTCGACGTCGACGTCGACGCCCGAACCTGTGGGGTAGAGCCTGGGATCACACGCGACGAGCTCAACCGTCTGCTGGCTGAGCACGACCTGATGTTCGGGCCGAAACCGGCCACCCACCGCAGCTGC
>JBDTBX010000175.1:0-4454 GCA_039923915.1 Nostocoides sp.
CTGGGTCACGTGTTCAACACCCTCGGCCAGCCGATGGACGTCAAAGAAGAGGACCTCGACATCAAAGAACGGTGGTCCATCCACCGTGAGCCTCCGCCGTTCGACCAGCTCGAGTCCAAGACCGAGATGTTCGAGACCGGTATCAAGGTCATCGACCTGCTCACGCCCTACGTCGTCGGCGGCAAGATCGGCCTGTTCGGCGGCGCGGGTGTCGGCAAGACGGTGCTCATCCAAGAGATGATCTATCGCGTCGCCGAGAACTTCGGTGGTGTGTCGGTGTTCGCCGGTGTCGGTGAGCGCACCCGTGAGGGCAACGACCTCATGGTCGAGATGGAGGAGGCCGGCGTCCTGGGACAGACCGCCCTCGTCTTCGGTCAGATGGACGAGCCGCCGGGCACGCGTCTGCGCGTCGCGCTGTCGGCGCTGACGATGGCCGAGTACTTCCGTGACGTCCAGAACCAGGACGTGCTGCTCTTCATCGACAACATCTTCCGGTTCACCCAGGCCGGCTCGGAGGTGTCGACCCTTCTTGGTCGTATGCCGTCCGCCGTGGGCTACCAGCCGACCCTCGCCGACGAGATGGGCACCCTCCAGGAGCGGATCACCTCCACGCGCGGTCACTCGATCACCTCGATGCAGGCGATCTACGTCCCTGCCGACGACTACACCGACCCGGCGCCGGCCACGACGTTCGCCCACCTCGACGCGACGACCGAGCTCTCCCGTGAGATCGCCTCGCTCTGCATCTACCCAGCCGTCGACCCGCTGTCCTCGACCAGCCGGATCCTCGACCTGCGCTACATCTCGGCCGACCACTACAACACCGCCGTCCGGGTCAAGCAGATCCTGCAGCGCAACAAGGAGCTGCAGGACATCATCGCCATCCTCGGCATCGACGAGCTCTCTGAAGAGGACAAGATCCTGGTCAACCGGGCCCGCCGGATCCAGCGCTTTCTGTCCCAGAACACCTACGTCGCCAAGCAGTTCACCGGTATCGAGGGTTCGACCGTCTCCCTTGTCGACTCGATCGAGGCCTTCACCAAGATCGCCGACGGCGAGTACGACCACTTCGCCGAGCAGGCCTTCTACATGTGTGGTGGCCTCGATGACGTCGAGCGCCAGCAGGCCGAGATCGAGAAGAACCTGTAGGGCTGTGACCTCGCTGCGCTCGTGGGGGCGGGCCACCGGCTCACCGTCGACCATCGCTAGACTGACCCGACGTCAAGAAGTTTCGGAGGAGACATCGTGAGTTCGCTCAAGGTCGAACTGGTCGCTGCGGACCGCAAGGTCTGGGAGGGCGAAGCGCGGCAGGTCAACGCCCGCTCGGTCGACGGTGAGCTCGGCATCCTGCCCGGCCACGAGCCGATCCTGACGATCCTCGCCGCAGGCGATCTCCGGATCAAGGCAGACGACGGGTCCCTTCGGACCGCGACCATCGACGCCGGCTTCCTCTCGGTCGACCGCAACACGGTCACCATCGTCGCCGAGCACGTCAGCGTCGCGACCTCCTAGGCAACTGACTGCGTCGAGCCTGCTCATGCCGTGGATCCTCAGCAGTGTGGAGGCGACCGTCGGCGCGCTCGTCGTCCTGATCGCGGTCATCATCGCGGTCGTCTGGTTCCGCCGACGTCGGATCGCCGCCGGCGGCCCACTCATCGTCTGTGCCCTGCGCACACCGGCCGAGCCTCGTTGGAGGCTCGGCCTCCTTCGCCTCACCGAGGAGACGCTCGACTGGTTCAGCGTCGTCGGGGCGACGACCCGGTCCGAGTTCTCCTGGAGCAGGCGCGAGCTGGACTTCGGTGCTCCGCAACCACTCTCGGACCACATTCCCGGCTTGCCCGACCCGTACATCGTCAATGGCACCGCCGCGGGTGCGGCGCTCGACCTGGCCCTGCCCCGCAGCGGTGGCACCGTGCTGCGCGCCTGGCTGGAGAGCTCCCCACCCGGATTCAACGTCAACGTGGCCTGAGCGGCCCATCGTCCCCCACAGATGGGGCGGGACCGGGGCGGGTGGATCGGCCACCGCCGGGCTGCCAGAGGACGTCGCCGCCGATGGGCAGGTTGGCCACCCTGGCCAGGATGAACAGCAGGTCGGACAGGCGGTTGAGGTAGGTGGCGGTCAGCGGGTTGACCCCGCCCTCGCCCTTGCCCTCCCCGGGCTCGGTCCCGTAGGCCTCGACGGCCGCCCAGGCCGATCGCTCCGCCCGCCGGACGACGGTGGTCGCCACGTGCAGGTGCGCCGAACCGATCGTGCCGCCGGGGAGGATGAACGAGCGCAGCTTCTCGACCTCGCCGAGGTAGCGGTCGCAGTCTGCCTCGAGCTCGTCGACCCACTGCGCCAGCACGCGTAGCGGCGGGTACTCATAGGTCATCTGCAACGGCGTGCACAGGTCGGCTCCCACGTCGAACAGGTCGTTCTGGACGCGGATGAGGACCGCCACGACATCCTCGCGCAGCGCTCCGCCGACGACGGCCACGCCGAGGAAGGCGTTGGCCTCGTTGGCGTCGGCGTAGGCCGCGAGGCGCGGGTCGGTCTTGGGCGTCCGGCTGAAGTCGCCGAGCGCGGTCGTCCCGTCGTCGCCGGTCCGGGTGTAGATGCGGGTGAGGTTGACCATGGCCGCAAGCCTCCCAGAACGGGCCCGCCGGGACCACGACCGGCGTCACACGGCGGTCCACCTGCCATTTCTTGACCAAACCTTTGCACGGCGTTGGCGATCTCGGGGGGTGCAGGGGCGTCTAATGGTCGAAGACTCACGGCGATGATCCAGGGGAGCACGCGTCATGACGGTTGAGGCGGTGGACCACACCCAGTCGGTCGAGGTTCGTGTGGTCCAGGAGGCGCGGGGGCAGCGCGCGATCCTGGTGGGTCGACTCGACGTGCACTCGGTGCCCGATCTGCGGCTCACGCTGCATCGGCTCATCGACACCTCGACGGGCATGCTCACCATCGATCTGCGCGATGCGGAGATCGGCGACGCGGTGGCGCTCGGCCTGCTCGTCGAGTGCCAGCGACGCAGTCGCCGCGCGGGCCGGTTGATGGTGTGCGACAACGTCTGCGAGCGCGGCGCCCGTCTGCTCCGCGCCGTGCGGCTGCACCCGCCGTCGCCCATCGCGATCTTCTGACCCGGCCCACCCGCAGCGGTGAGTCACCTGCGCTGTGATGCACGGCATACGGCGTGCTCGGTGTGGGCACTGTCACCGCCCGCGTGACTCCCCGGCCGCGCACCCGCGCGGGTACCGTCCGAGCCATGACCGATGACACTCCCGTGACCGACACCACGGCCCCGGCGCGCCCCCAACGCGACGGGCCCCGCGACCGGCCGTGGGTCATGCGGACGTATGCCGGCCACTCCAGCGCCGCCGCGAGCAACGCCCTCTACCGGACCAACCTGGCCAAGGGCCAGACCGGGCTGTCGGTGGCCTTCGACCTGCCGACCCAGACCGGCTACGACCCCGACGACGTCCTGGCCCGCGGCGAGGTCGGCAAGGTCGGCGTGCCGATCAGCCACATCGGCGACATGCGCGCACTCTTCGACCAGATCCCGCTCGAGGAGATGAACACCTCGATGACGATCAACGCGACGGCCATGTGGCTGCTCGCGATGTACCAGGTGGTCGCCGAGGAGCAGGGCGCCGACCTCACGAAGCTCGCCGGCACGACCCAGAACGACATCATCAAGGAGTACCTCTCGCGAGGCACCTATGTCTTCGCGCCGGGACCGTCGCTCCGGCTGATCACCGACATGGTCAACTACACGGTCGAGGCGATCCCGAAGTGGAACCCCACGAACATCTGCAGCTATCACCTCCAGGAGGCCGGGGCAACGCCAGTCCAGGAGATCGCGTATGCCATGTGCACCGCCATCGCGGTCCTGGACGCCGTCCGCGACTCGGGGCACGTGCCGCCCGACCGTTTCGGTGAGGTAGTCGCGCGGATCTCCTTCTTCGTCAACGCCGGTGTGCGGTTCGTCGAAGAGATGTGCAAGATGCGTGCCTTCGTCGAGCTGTGGGACGAGCTGACCCGCGACCGATACGGCGTGACCGATGCCAAGCAGCGCCGGTTCCGCTACGGGGTTCAGGTCAACTCGCTCGGGCTGACCGAGGCCCAGCCGGAGAACAACGTCCAGCGGATCGTCCTGGAGATGCTCGCGGTCACCCTCTCCAAGGATGCGCGCGCCCGAGCCGTCCAGCTGCCTGCCTGGAACGAAGCCCTGGGTCTGCCGCGCCCTTGGGACCAACAGTGGTCGCTGCGGATCCAGCAGGTCCTCGCCTTCGAGTCCGACCTGCTCGAGTACGACGACCTGTTCAACGGGTCCAAGGTCGTCGAGGCCAAGGTCGCCTCTCTCGTCGCTGGCGCCAAGGCCGAGATCGCCCGGGTCCAGGACATGGGTGGCGCGGTGCCGGCGGTCGAGAGCGGCTACATGAAGTCGGCCCTCGTGGCATCGCACGCCCTG
>JBDTBX010000176.1:0-6605 GCA_039923915.1 Nostocoides sp.
TGGCCCGAGGAGGTGTTGAACCCGTCGGGGTGGGTGCCGGTGGGGGAGAGGATGACGTACTGGGTCAGCCGGTTGCTCCCAAGGGCCGTGTTGCCGAAGTGGGCAGCCGCCTTGACCGCCTCCTGCCCGAGTTGGGTCGCGGTCGCATTGGACGGGGAGGCGGCCGAGTTGTCGTACCAGACACTGGCCAACGCGCCACCGGTCGGGTAGCCGACATGGGCGGCCGTGGCCGAGCACTTCGTCGCGCCCTTGAGCATGCCGCCACCGTCGCAGTACTGGGTCATCGTGCCGGACCACTGCTCACCGCCTGTTCCCAGGCCCCTCATCAAATTCTGGAGGATCGGCGCCCCCTTCTTGGGGTCGCCGCTGAAGGTGTCGTTTCCGCTGCTGTCCGTGCCCTGGCTGCCCCACTGGCTGCCGTAGAACACGAGGTAGACCCTTGGCGTGCCGTGGGTGACCCCGATGCCGTCGACCCCGCCCCCGTAGGACAGCATCTTGGCGCTTCCCGGTTGCGGCCTGCTCTTCTGCGCATTGGCCCAGCGCTGGGCCTGGGTGTTCAGCTCGCGGGTCGGCACGGCCCCGTGGCGGTAGGCGTGACCGATGGCCGCATCGTAGGGGTTGACGCCGGGACCGGCGGAGGCCGTCGCAGCGGTCGCTGCGACAAGGGCGAAGGTACCCACGGCAGCCGCAGCGGCCGCCAGGGTGGAGCGACGGTTCGGGAGGTGCGACATACGACTCCTTCGGGGAAGGTCTTCAGCCGAACTGGCGGATGCCGATGACGGCCCATGCGAACAGTAGGTCTGACCGGGGGGTAACCCCCATGACAAATGTCATGAGCCGGGGTGGGCGTCAACACGACGGCCCCGGCCGGGTTCGGGCCTGGCGTATCGTCTCCGTCGACCCTCGTCAAGGGGTCTGCTGTCGCGTGCTAGGCCACCACACGGAAGGTCCCCCAACCCCATGGCTCGTCTCTTCGGTACCGACGGCGTCCGCGGTCTGGCCAACGTCGACATCACGGCCGAACTGGCGCTCAACCTTGCCGTGGCCGCTGCCCACGTCCTGGGCCGCGATGCCCGGGCTGCCGGGCGCAAGCCCAAGGCCGTCGTCGGCCGCGACCCGCGCGCGTCAGGTGAGTTCCTCTCGGCGGCCGTCGTCGCGGGCCTCGCCTCCGCCGGGGTCGATGTCCACGACGTCGGTGTCCTGCCCACCCCGGCCGTCGCCTTCCTCACCGCAGACATGGACGCCCACTTCGGCGTGATGCTCTCTGCCTCGCACAACGCCATGCCCGACAACGGGATCAAGTTCTTCGCCGAAGGAGGGCACAAGCTGCCCGATGCGGTCGAGGATGCCATCGCCGCCGCCATGGGGCAGGAGTGGGAACGCCCGGTCGGCGCCCAGGTGGGGAGGGTGCTCACCAACCGGGCCGGGCAGGCTCGCTACGTCGCCCACCTGCTCGCGGCCCTCCCGAACCGGCTCGACGGCATCCGCGTCGTCATCGACGGCGCCCACGGGGCGGCCAGCGCCGTCTCGCCCGAGGTGTTCCGGCTGGCCGGTGCCGACGTCGTCGAGATCGGCGCCGAGCCCGACGGGCTCAACATCAACGACGGCTACGGATCGACCCACCTGGACCACCTCAAGGCGGCCGTCGTCGCCAGGGGGGCTGACCTGGGGATCGCCCACGACGGGGACGCAGACCGATGCCTGGCCGTTGACGCCCAAGGTGTCGAGGTCGACGGTGACCAGATCATGGGGATCCTGGCCGTTGCCATGAAGGATCGTGGTGTGCTGGCCGACGACACCCTGGTCGCCACCGTCATGAGCAACCTCGGGCTGATCCAGGCGATGAACCGCGAGGGCATCATCGTCAAGCAGACCGGTGTGGGCGACCGCTACGTCCTGGAGGAACTGCGCCGGTCGGGGCACTCGCTCGGCGGGGAGCAGTCCGGCCACGTCATCATGCTCGACCACGGCACGACCGGTGACGGCGTACTCACCGGCTTGATGCTGGCCGCGCGGGTGAGGCAGACCGGTCGCAGCCTGGCCGACCTGGGCACGGTCATGACCCGGCTCCCGCAGGTGCTCGTCAATGTCCGCGGCGTCGACCGGGCGCGCGTCGACTCCGACCCCGAGGTCCAGTTGGCGGTCGCGGCCGAGGAGTTCGCCCTCGCCGGAACCGGTCGCGTCCTGCTGCGCAAGTCGGGCACCGAGCCGCTCGTGCGGGTCATGGTCGAGGCCGCGACCCACGACGACGCCCAGGCCGTTGCTGACCGGCTCGTCGGCGTGGTACGGGAACGGCTCACCCTCTGAGACGCTCGGGACGGCGGATATGCTCCAAAGGTCCACAACGAGGAGCCTTCATGCCGCACGAGTCCGTGACCCAGACCCTGTACACGATTGCCGCGACGGCCACGGGCGGCCGTGGGGGCAGGGTCAGGAGTGCGGACGGGATCCTCGACCTTCCTCTGGGCAAGCCGGGTTCGACGGCCAACCCCAGGGCCAACCCCGAGACGCTGTTCGCCAGTGGGTATGCCGCGTGCTTCAGCGGCGCGCTGGCCACCAAGGCTCGGCTCAGGGGGATCGACGGGTCGGAGTCGACCGTCACCGCCACGGTCACCTTCGGCAAGACCGAGTCCGGCTTCGGCCTTGCCGTCGACCTGCTGGCCACAATCCCCGGTGTCGACGCCGAGACTGCGCAGAGCCTCGCCGACGAGGCCCACCAGGGGTGCCCATACTCCAAGGCCACCCGCGGCAACATCGACGTGACGGTCACCGGCCAGCCGGCCTGACGTCCGGCAGGACCGGGTCGCCGACCCGGATCGGGCCCTCGACATCGGGGATCAGGTGGACGGCGAACCAGGTCTTGCCTCCGCCTTTGCGATGTCTGGCGAGAGTGCGGATCGGCTCGTGCCCCGTGGCGAGTGACGCCGGGTCAATGGTCGTCATGACGCACCGGTCGACGCCCTTGGGGAGGCGGAACGCCACGTCGCCGATGGTGACGCCGGACCAGCCGTCCTCGGCGAACGGTTCGAGGTCGCCGTCGACCAGGACGTTCGGGCGGAAGCGGGTGATCGGTAGCGGGTCGCGCACCGGGTCGCCGCGCTCGGCGGCGGTCTCGGCGATCCACTCGTTGAGCCGTCGCAACGACTCCGTCGACGCGAGCGTGACCGGGTAGCCGTCGGCGAGTGCGGTGTGGTCGCCCGGCCTGGAGTACTCGGGGTTGAGCGGTCGTCGGGTCGGGTCGTCGCACCAGAACAGGGTCACGTCGTGCCGCCCCAACGCGTCCCGGACCCACGCGGTGGCGTCGGCGTCGGCCGGCACGGCTCGCAGCGGCTTCCCGTGGAGCGTGACATCGACGGCCGGCCTATCCGGCTCGTCGACGTGCAGCGGCGCCAGCCCCGTTGCGGCGGAAGGAGACTGGCTCAGCACAAGGCCCGAGAGAAGGGTCGGCTCGGTCTGCGGGATGTCGGCGACAATGGTGAAGAGGCCGGAGTCCTCGCGGGCGCTCAGCATGGCGTGGTCGGCGTCGACGACCATCCAGCGACGATCGCCGAGGAGGCCGGCATACGTCACCTCCGCGGCAGCGACGGGGCGGATGGCAGTGCTCTTGACCGGGTGCAGGTTGAGCCCGGTGACACGTATGCCGGTCACAGGACCTGGTTCAGCAGACCGGTGTCGACGTCGTAGACGAACCCACCCACGGAGACCGAATCGGGGATGAGCGGATGTGACCGGACGGCCCGCACGTCCTCGTGCAGCGCCGCGGTCTGGTCGGCGATGACGTGGAAGCCCATCCACGAGGCGTCGACTCCGGCCAGCTCGCCGATCATGGCCCGCAGCTCCTGCTCGGTGTCCTTGGTCATGGCGCACCTGGTGTGCGGGATGACCAGGATCCGCTCGACGTGGAGCAGGTGGACGCCGAGGACGAGCGCCTCCAGGGCCGAGGCCGTGACCCGGCCCCCGGGGTTGCGGAAGATCTTGGCGTCGCCGGGGGACAGGCCCAGCAGCCCGAGCGGGTCGATCCGGCTGTCCATGCAGGTGATGATGGCGACCCCCCGATGGGCGACGCCGTCGAAGCCTTGCATGGCGAAGTGCTCGGCGTAGGAACGGTTGGCTGCCAGCAGGTCGTCGAATCCGGTGGTCGTCATTGCACTCCTGGTCGTTTGGGGATGGAGAACGCGACCGGCCTGGTGACGGCCGCGAAGAAGTCGTTGCCCTTGTCGTCGACGATGATGAACGCCGGGAAGTTCTCGACCTCGATCTTCCAGATCGCCTCCATCCCGAGCTCGGGGTACTCCAGCATCTCGACGCTCTTGATGCAGTCCTGGGCGAGGCGTGCGGCCGGTCCGCCGATTGAGCCGAGGTAGAAGCCGCCATGTGCGTTGCACGCCGCGGTGACCTGCTGGCTCCGGTTGCCCTTGGCGAGCATGACCATCGAGCCGCCGGCCGCCTGGAACTGGTCGACGTAGGAGTCCATCCGGCCGGCCGTCGTCGGGCCGAAGGAGCCGGACGTCATGCCGGTCGGGGTCTTGGCCGGGCCCGCGTAGTAGACCGGATGGTCCTTCAGGTATGCCGGCATCTCCTCGCCGGCGTCGAGGCGCTCCTTGATCTTCGCGTGGGCGATGTCGCGGGCGACGACGAGCGGGCCGGTCAGCGACAGCCGGGTCTTGACCGGGTGCGCGCTCAGCTCGGCGAGGATCTGCGGCATCGGGCGGTTGAGGTCGATCTCGACGACCGCGCCGCCCGATCCGGGGCAGGAGGTACCAACGGCTTCCCCGACGTCGTCGCGGGCCCCCTCGGAGCCGTCGATCAGGTGCTGGGCGGTGACCTCCGGCAGGAAGTGGGCCGGGTCGGTCTCCAGCTGCTCGATGAAGACACCCTCCGGCGTGATCTTGCCGAGCACCTGCCGGTCGGCCGAGCAGGAGACGGCGATGGCGACGGGGAGCGAGGCGCCGTGGCGGGGGAGTCGGACCACCCGGACGTCGTGGCAGAAGTACTTGCCACCGAACTGGGCGCCGATCCCGTTGCGCCGGGTGATCTCGAGGACCTCGGCCTCCAGGTCCAGGTCGCGGAAGCCGTGCCCGGTCGCCGCGTCGCCGGCCGTCGGCAGGCCGTCGAGGAACTTCGCGCTCGCATACTTTGCGGTCTTCAGGGCGTACTCCGCGCTCGTCCCGCCGATGACGATCGCGAGGTGGTACGGCGGGCAGGCCGCTGTGCCGAGGGATCGGACCTTCTCGTCGAGGAAGCCGAGCATGGCCTCGGGGTTGAGGATCGCCTTGGTCTCCTGGTAGAGGTAGGACTTGTTGGCGCTCCCGCCGCCCTTGGCCATGAACAGGAAGTCGTATGCGGTCTCGTGGCCACGTGAGGTGTCGGAGTAGAGGTCGATCTGGGCAGGCAGGTTGGAGCCAGTGTTGCGTTCCTCCCACATGGTGATCGGCGCCATCTGGGAGTAGCGCAGGTTGAGCCGGGTGTAGGCGTCAAAGACGCCCTGGGCCAGCTCACGCTCGTCGTCGCCGGCGGTCAGGACGTGCTGGCCGCGCTTGCCGACGATGATGGCCGTGCCGGTGTCCTGACACATCGGCAGGACCCCCCCCGGAGGCGATGTTGGCGTTCTTCAGCAGGTCGAGCGCGACGAACTTGTCGTTGTTGCTGGCCTCCGCATCGTCCAGGATGTTGCGGAGCTGCTGGAGATGCCCCGGCCGCAGGTAGTGCGCGATGTCGTGCATCGCGATCTCGGTCAGCGTGCGCAGCGCCTCCGGGTCGACCTCGAGGAAGGGGCGACCACCGGGCCCTTCGACGGTGCGGACTCCTTCGGTGGTCAGCAGCCGCCAAGGAGTCTGGCCGGTGCCGTTGCCGCCCGCGCCGGGCAGTATGTGTTCGAAGGCGAAGTCCGCCATGGGGTTGGGCGCTCCTTGTCTGTCCACAGGTCCACCTGCCTCTGCTCGGGTCTACAACTCGTCCGGGGTCGGCGCGTAGGCACCGGCGTGGCCTACGGTGATTCCCGAGCAGGCCAGGCCGCGCTCGATGGCCGGCCCGACGTCCTCCAGTGTCGCGCCGGCCAGTCGCCTGCGTGCATGCGGGTCGCCGAACAGGCCCGCGACAAGCAGGCCGGAGATGAGTCCGGCCATGAACGAGTCGCCGGCACCCACGGTGTCGACAACCTGCAGAGCCCGGGTCGGAAGTGCGTCGGTCTCCCCGGTCGACGCGACCACGTAGGAGACGCCCTCGGCGCCCAGGGTGACCACTGCGAGGCCGGCGCCGAGCTGGCACCAGCGCTCCATGACAGCGGCGGCCGACTGCCCGGCATACAGGAACTCCAAGTCGTCGCCGCTCGCCTTGACGACGTCGCAGAGGCCGATGATCGCCTCCATCCGGGTCCGGATCTGCTCAACCGGCCCCATGATCGTCGGGCGCACGTTGGGGTCGTAGCTCACCGTGCCGCGCTCCCGGATGGCCCGCAGGGCCGCGAGGACGCTGGTTTCACCCGGGTCGATCATGGCCCCGATCGAGCCGGTGTGGAGATGGCCGGTGGCGTCTGCGAGGGGCACGGGCGGCAGGTTCCAGTGCAGGTCGAACGTGTATGCCGCGGCGCCGGTCTCGTCGAGCTC
>JBDTBX010000177.1:0-10733 GCA_039923915.1 Nostocoides sp.
ACCAGTGCTGCGTCAGCGAGCTGGCGGCTCGGCATCGTTCCTGTTCGCAATGCCTCTGACAGCCCCCGCCAGGCCCGACCACCCTCGCGCCGCACCAGCCAGGCGCCGAGCAGCGACTCGAGCACGAGCAGGAGCACCGTCGGCCAGGCCCCGATGACCCGCCCGACCTGGACGATGAGGAAGATCTCGACGATCGGGACGAGGAGCAGGGCAACGAAGACGTACCGCAGCCACCGCGGCCGGCGACGGCGCGCGGCATACGGCGTGCTTCCTACAGCCGGTGCCATCTCGGCTCCCGGCGGACGGCCTCGCGCACCTGGCCGACCCGGTGGCCGATGCCCCAGGTCGTGATCCGCTTGAGCGCCTCGCCCATGACGTCGCCGCTCATCTTGGACTCACCGCGCTCACGCTCGACGAAGGTGATCGGCACCTCGACCACCTTGAGCCTGCTCCGAACGGTCCGCTGGGTGAGGTCGACCTGGAAGCAGTAGCCCTGCGACGCGACCTCGCCCAGACCGATCGCCTCCAGGGTTGAGGCGCGGTAGACCCGGTAGCCGGCCGTCGCGTCGTGGACCGGCATACCGAGCAGGAGCCGGGTGTAGAGGTTGGCACCCAGCGACAGGGCCTTGCGGTGCGCCGGCCAGTTGACGACCGACCCCCCAGGGATCCAGCGCGAGCCGATGACCAGGTCGGCGTCCGCGGCGGCGGCCAGCAGGTCGGGCAGGTGCTCGGGTTGGTGCGAGCCGTCGGCGTCCATCTCGACGAGGGCGTCGTAGCCGCGCGCCAGAGCCCACCGGAACCCGTGGAGGTATGCCGCGCCGAGCCCGGCCTTCTCCGTCCGGTGCAGGACGTGGACCTGCGGATCGACGGCGGCCAGCTCGTCAGCGATCTCGCCGGTGCCGTCAGGGCTGTTGTCATCGAGGACGACGACGTCGGCCGAGGGCACCGCAGCGCGGACGCGCGCCACGATGGGCGCCAGGTTGTCGCGCTCGTTGTAGGTGGGGATGAACACAGCGACCCTGGCAAGGGGGGCGCGTGGGGCACTCACGTGACGGGTTCCTTCTGGAGCTGGGGCTGTGAGGACTCGACCATAGCGGGGCGAGGCCGGCGGGTGGCAAGGACCGCGAGCAGGACCAACACGGCCGTCGGGACCAGGTTCTGTGCGGGGCCGACCCGGTCTGCAACGGTCAGGCCGGTCCGCAGGACGGGCCGCCCGACGATCTGGTCCGCGGTGAACAACGACGAGACCCGCCCGGTCGTCCCGTCCGGGTTGACGAACCCGCTCACCCCGACGGTCGAGACGTGAGCCACCGACCGGCCGTGCTCGACCGCCCGGACCCGGCTGATCGCAAACTGCTGGACCGACTCGTCGGTGTAGCCAAACGTGGCGTTGTTCGTCTGGACGACGAGCAGCGACGGATGGCTCGTGGAATGGGTGACCGCATCGCGGATCAGGCCGTCGTAGGCGACCTCGAAGCAGATCGTGGGCAGGGCCCAGAACTGGCCGGCGGGCGCGTCGATCAGGAACTGGCCGCGTTGGTGACCCGCGACGAACGGGTGCTTGATGAGGTCGACCTCTTTGCTGAAGTGACGGTAGAAGTCCTTGTCCGGGATGTACTCGGCGAAGGGCACCGGGTGCTGCTTGAGGTAGACTTGGGGCGCGGGTCGGGTGTCCGGTAGAGCATCGAGGCGTTCGACAGGCTCGGCCACGGCTGGGCCAGAACCGCCCCGAGGATGACCGGCGCCCTGACCTGGGCCACCGCATCGCGGATCTCGGCATTGGCGTCCTCGTTGCGGGTCGGGTCGATGTCCGAGGAGTTCTCCGGCCAGATGACGAGCGAGAGGTCGGCCGGTCGGTGGGCCGCGAGGGCAAGAGTGACCTTGACGTGGTTGTCGAGGACAGCCCGCCGCTGGGCGTTGAACTCCAGACCCGCCTGCGGAACATTGCCCTGGACAAGCGCCACCGTCGCGCGAACCCCGTTGGTGGGCAACGAGATCAGCGCACACCCGCCCAGCACGACCACCGCCACGGCCACCGCCGTGAGGGCCGGCACCACTCGTCGTCGGTTTGCCGCGAGGCCGAGTCCCGCGAGGGCGGCACCGACGAGGGCGGTCACCAGGGTGAGGCCGGGTGCTCCGCCGTATGCCGCGAACCGGATGAGGGGGCTGTCCGCCTGGGAGAAGGCCAGCCGGGCCCACGGGAAGCCGCCGTAGGGCGTCGTTGCCCGAGCCCACTCCTGGGTCACCCAGGCGAGCGGACCGACGAGCAGCGCGGCATACGGACGTCCGGCTCGAAGGAGCCGCCCACCGACGACGGCCACGATGGCGCCCATGGCGGCGAAGTAGAGGGCCTGGAGGGTGGACAGGGCGAACCACGGGACCTTGCCCACGTAGGTGCCCGACCAGGACAGCGTGGGGGTGAAGAACGCCAAGCCGTAGACGCCGCCGAGGAGCAGTCCGCCCCGCCAGGTTGACCGGAGCAGGACCAGCTGGAGGGCCGCGCACGAGATCGGTGCGAGCCACCACACGTCGTGGCCCGGGAAGGCCAGCCAGAGGGCCAGCCCCGCGAGCACGGCGACGAGCAGTTGCAGCAGCGCCGCCCCCCGACGTCGATCGCCTCGCCTGTTCACGAACACACGTTAGATGAGCAGTCAGGGAACGACGACGACGCCCCGCGCGGTAGTGGCGACGATCGGCGGGTCGAGCAGGTCGGCGCTGGACGCGCCCCGATCCGCCGCACCGCGGCAGACGACGCGCACCTCGAACTCCACCTCGCGCGACCGGCTCCCGACGCGGACGACCCGGGCCTGGATCTCGATGACGTCCCCTGCGCGTACGGGCGCTTTGAACTGGACGTCGGAATACGACGCGAACAGGCCCTCGTCGCCGTCGGTGCGGATGCACAACTCGGTCGCGACGTCGCCGAAGGAGGCCAGCGAGTAGGCGCCGTCCACGAGGTTGCCTGCGTAGTGGGCGTGGCTGTACGGGACGTAGCGGCGGTGGACGACGGTCGTGCCGACCTCGGCGAGTGTCATGCGGCTTCCTTCGTGCTGGCCCTGGTGGCTTTGGGGGCGTTGGTGGGTGGGTCCGGGAGGACGGCGTGGACCAGGTAGCTCGCGACCTCGCCCGGGGTGGTCCCGCGGCCGAAGATCCGGTCGACGCCGAGGGCGTCGGCGCTGCCCTGCTCGAAGCGGGGGCCGCCGACCACGAGGTGCGGGACGGTCCCGGCCGGGTAGGCCTCGCGGAAGGCCGCCGTCATCGCCGTGGTGTTGTGGATGTGGGCGTCCTTCTGGGTGACGACCTGGCTGACGAGCACTGCGTCGGCCTTCTCGGCGCGCGCTGCCTCGACGAGCTCGGGGATGAGCACCTGGGCGCCGAGGTTCACGACCTTGATCTCGCGGTAGTACTCCAGCCCCTTCTCCCCCGCGAACCCCTTGATGTTGAGGATCGCGTCGATACCGACGGTGTGGGCGTCGGTGCCGATGCAGGCGCCGACGACGACGAGCTTGCGCCGGAGTCGGGATTTGATGGCTGCGTTGACGTCTTTGGCGCTCAGCAAAGGGAACTCACGTTCGATGACGGTCACATCGCGCAGGTCGACGAGGTGGGTGACCGACCCGTAGACGACGAAGAAGGTGAAGTCCGGACCCATCGCCTTGGCGTGCACGAGCAGCGCCGGCTCCATCCCCATCTTCTTCGCCAGTTGGAGGGCCGCTCCCTCGGCTCGCTTGTCGTGCGGTATCGGGAGAGTGAAGGAGACCTGAACCATGCCGTCGCCGGTCGTGTCGCCGTAGGGCCGGATGATGTCGCAGCTCACGTCGTGGCGCCTTCCTCGAGCAGGTCGACTGCTGGGTTCAGGTAGCCGGCGGCCTTGCGGCATACGCCCTCCAGACCCTTGCCTCGCGTTGGTGGTCGCTTCATGAGTCCGAACGTCCCGTCCGCGATGGCCGAGAGCAACGGCTGGGGGTATGCCGAGTCGCGGCTGGTCGTGTCGCTCGCGATCGCATCGAGCAGGCCGATCGCGTCGCCGAGGACCTCGCGGGCCCGGGTTTGGATGAAGCCGTCTTTGGGCGGGTGGAAGTCCTCGCTCAGTCCACCGGCCGCATTGAGGACGTAGCGGACGTTCTGGAGCGCGAGGTCGCGGTCGGAAAGGAATGGGGTCACCACCGCCTCCGTCATCATCCCGACGAGCAGGATCCCCTGGCCGGTCATCGACCCGACGAGGTTGAAGAAGCCGTCGAGGAGGTAGCCGCGGAAGACGTCGCCCGTCATGTGCTTGGTCGGCGGCATCCACTTGAGCGGCGCCTCGGGGAACAACTGCCGGGCCAGCAGCGCGTGAGCCAGCTCGAGTCGGAAGCTCTCGGGCACCTCGGGGTTGATCTCGAAGGCGTGGCCGAGGCCGAGCTGCCAGTCCTGCAGACCGGCCTCCTTGGCGAAGTACTCGTTGAGCAGCTGACTGACAGTGACCGTGTGCGCGGCCTCCACAGCATCGGCGGTCGTCAGGTAGTTGTCTTCACCGGTGTTGATGATGATGCCCGCGCGCGCATGGATCTGACGCGAAAACCGTTGGTCCACAAAGGTCCTGATCGGGTTGATGTCGCGGAACAGGATCCCGTACATCGAGTCGTTGAGCATCATGTCGAGCCGCTCGAGCCCGGCCAGGGTGGCGATCTCGGGCATACAGAGCCCGCTCGCGTAGTTCGTCAGCCGAATGTAGCGGCCCAGTTCCTTGCTCGTCTCGTCGAGGGCGGCCCGCATCAGCCGGAAGTTCTCCTGCGTCGCATAGGTCCCGGCATACCCCTCGCGGGTGGCCCCCTCGGGGACGTAGTCGAGCAGGCTCTGGCCGGTCGACCGAATGACGGCGATGATGTCGGCACCCTCGCGCGCGGCGGCCTGGGCCTGCGGGATGTCCTCCATGATGTCGCCGGTCGCAACGATGAGGTAGATCCACGGCCGCTGCTCGGGGTCGCCATGTCGCTTGATCAGCCGGTCGCGGGTGGCGCGCTGCTTGTCGATGATCCGTATGCCGCGTGCGACGCCCTTGCGCGCATCAGCCGCGGCGCGGGTGGCCGGCTTGCCGGACGGGATCTCGAACCGCACTCCCCCGCTGGCCGACTGCTGCGCCAGCACCTCGAGGGACTCGGCCTCGCCGCGACGCAGCGCGTCCCAGACCGGGAGGGCGACGCCGTGCTCGAGGCCGACCTCGTCGCGGACTGCCGTGACGAGGTGGTTGACCCACGGGACGCGCTCATGGTCGGCGCCGGCGAGGCCCGCGAGGCGGAGCGTGGCCCGCTCGACGGACACGGTGGTGTGGGCCCGGGCCAGGTCGACGACCGGTTTGCCGGCCTTGCGTGCGAGGGTTCGGGCGCGGCGGAGCAGGACCGGGTCGAGGTCGAGCAGCGGCGCGCGACGGGACGTCATGCCCGTCACGATATCAACCTGACGAAGGATCTCCTGCCAACTCAACAGTTGCCCGGAGATCCTTCACTCGTGGATCGGCTGCGCAACGTTCCTGGCGCCGGTGGTGCCGGATCGGGCCTCCGGTCGCCCGACCCGTGGACCTAGCCTGACGACATGAGCGCTCCAAGCACGCGGCACCACGACCTCGTCGTCATCGGCACGGGGTCGGGCAACTCGATTCTCGGGCCGGAGTTCGACGACCTGGACATCGGCCTCGTCGAGCGGGGCACCTTCGGCGGGACCTGCCTCAACGTGGGCTGCATCCCGACCAAGATGTTCGTCCTGCCCGCGGACCGGATCATCGAGGCCCGGGAGGCGTCGGCGCTCGGCGTGACCATCACCGATGCTCGGGCCGACTGGGGTGCGATCCGGGATCGGGTCTTCGGCCGGATCGACCCCATCGCTGCAGCCGGCGAGAAGTACCGGCAGCAGAACCCGAACGTCACCGTCTACCGCGCCGACGCCAGGTTCGTCGGTCCGATGACCCTCGACACCGGCACCGGAGTGACCGTGACGGCCGATCGGTGGGTCATCGCCGCCGGCGGCCGGCCCCGTCTGCTCGATGTGCCCGGCCTCGGCCGGGTCGACCCCGCGCGCGGCGTACACACGAGCGACACGGTGATGCGGATGGAGACACTCCCCCGCCGGATCGCGATCGTCGGGGGCGGGTTCATCGCTGCCGAGTTCGCCCACGTCCTGGACGCCTACGGCTCGCAGGTCACCTGGCTGCACCGCGGATCGACCCTGCTGAGGACCCACGACGGGAGCGTCCGATCGGCGTTCACCCGGATCGCGAACGGGCGGTTCGACGTGCATCTGGGCACCACGGTCACCTCGGCGACCCGTAGCGACGGGGCCTGGGACCTGCGCCTCGACCACGGCGCCGAGCACTCCCACCTTCGGGTCGATGCCGTGCTGCTCGCCATCGGCAGGGTCGCCAACACCGACCAGCTCGACTGTGAGAGGGCAGGACTGGCGATGCACGACGACGGACGACTGCTCGTCGACGAGTTCCAGCGCACCTCCGCTGAGGGGGTCTACGCACTGGGCGACATCTCCAGCGACCACGCTCTCAAGCACGTCGCCAACCACGAGATGCGGGTCGTCAAGCACAACCTGACCCATCCCGACGACCTGACGGCGAGCGACCACCGCCTCGTCCCGCACGCGGTCTTCAGCCACCCGCAGATCGCCGCTTTCGGCCCGACCGAGCAGGACCTGCTCGACGCAGGGCGCCCCTACCGGTGCTACGAGCAGCGCTACGGCGACACCGCATACGGCTGGGCGCTGGAGGACCGGACCGGGTTCCTCAAGGTGTACCTGGATCCCGAATCCCATGCCATCCTCGCCGCCCACTGCCTCGGTCCACAGGCGAGCACGCTCATCCAGCCGCTCATCCAGGGGGCGAGCCTGGGCCAGAGCGCCGGGCAGGTGGCCAAGGGCCAGTACTGGATCCACCCGGCCCTGGCCGAAGTCGTCGAGAACGCGCTCCTCGGCGCCATGGCCTGACCCGGGGGCGGGCGCTCAGCCGAGCAGCTTCACGCAGGCGCGAGCGATCTCGAGCTCCTCGTTGGTCGGCACCACCCAGCCGGATACCCGACTCGCACCGGTCGTCACGCACGACTCACCCCTGGCTGCGACGTTGGCCCTGGCGTCGAGCTCGACCCCGAGCACCCCGAGCCGCCCGAGCACCGCCTCGCGCAGCTCGGCGCTGTGCTCGCCGATACCGCCGGTGAAGACGATCGCGTCGACCCGGCCGAGCACCGCGGCATACGCCCCGACGTACTTGACCAGTCGGTGGACGACGACGTCGAACGCGAGCCCGGCCGCCTCGTCGCCGGTCGCCCGGCGGCTGGTCACCTCGCGGAAGTCCGAGACGCCGGCCAGTCCGAGGAGGCCGCTTGCCGTGTTCAAGGCCAGGTCATATGCCGCGGAGTCGACGCCCGCCGCGCGCGAGAGGTACGCCCCGAGCGCGGGGTCGACGTCACCGGACCTGGTGCCCATGACGAGCCCCTCCAACGGGGACAGACCCATCGACGTCTCGACGCTGCGCCCGCCCCGGACGGCGCAGGCGCTGCAACCGTTCCCCAGGTGCAGGACGACGAGGTTCACGTCCTCTGGCGGCAGGCCCAGCAGGTCCGCGACGCGCCGGGAGACGTAGGCGATCGAGGTGCCATGGAAGCCGTACCGGCGGACGTGGTAGTCGTGGCGCCATGCCGTCGGCACGGCATACGTGTGGGCGTCCGGCGGAATGGTCTGGTGGAAGGCCGTGTCGAAGACCGCGACCTGCGCGATACCGGGGAAGGCGGCCGTCGTCGCCTCGATGGCGTACAGGTTCGCCGGGTTGTGGAGCGGGGCGAGCGTTGCGAGCTCGGCAATCGCGGTGCGCACCCTCTCGTCGATCACCACTGGTTCGCTGAACCGCGAACCGCCGTGGACCACCCGGTGCCCGATGGCCAGGAGGTGCGCCGCATCGAGGACGTGGCCCGTCGCGGCCAGGTCGGACAGCGCCTTTTCCAGGGCCGCGCGGTGGTCGGTCACCCGCTCGATGAGCCCCGTGGCCGTGGTCCGTCCGGACTCGGGCTCGACGAGCTGGTACTTGAGGGACGACGAGCCCGCGTTGACGACAAGAACCAAGGTCGGTCCGGTCATCGCCGGCCAGCCTGGATCGCCGTGATCGCCACCGTGTTGACGATGTCGCGGACCAGGGCGCCGCGGGACAGGTCGTTGATCGGCCGGCCCAGCCCTTGAAGGATCGGGCCGATGGCGACGGCCAGGGCGCTGCGCTGCACGGCCTTGTAGGTGTTGTTGCCCGTGTTCAGGTCCGGGAAGATAAGGACATTGGCGCGCCCGGCCACGAGGCTGGCGCCCAGCTTGGCGGCGCCGACGGAGGGGTCGACGGCGGCGTCGTACTGGATCGGACCCTCGATGAGCAGGCCGGGCGCCCGGTCGTGGACGAGTCCGGTGGCCGTCCGGACCTTGTCGACGTCCGCGCCGGTCCCCGACGCTCCCGTGGAGTAGGACAGCATCGCGATCCGCGGCTCGATCCCGAACAGCCGGGCCGTCCGCGCGGAGGAGATGGCGATGTCGGCCAGCTGCTCCGCGGTCGGGTCCGGATTGATCGCGCAGTCACCGTAGACGAGTACCCGGTCGGGGAGGCACATGAAGAAGACACTGGAGACGATGGCGACGTCGGCGGCGGTGCGCACGATCTCGAGCGCCGGCCGCACGGTGGCTGCCGTCGTCGTGATCGATCCGGACACCATGCCGTCGGCGTGGTCGAGATGGACCATCAGGGTGCCGAAGTAGGACGGGTCGGCGACGATGTCGGCGGCCTGGTCAGCGGTCACTCCCTTGTGCGCGCGCAGTCGCGCGTACTCCGTCGCGAACGCACCGCGCCAGGGGCTCGTCGCCGGATCGACGACCTGCGCGGAGTCGATCTCCACTCCCAGCTGGGCTGCCCGTCCGCGGATGGCCTGCTCGTCGCCGAGCAGGGTGATCCCGGCGATCCCGCGGGCCAGGACGGCGCCGGCTGCCTGGATGATCCGCGGCTCAGCGCCCTCGGGGAGGACGATGTGGGCGCGCGCGGCCCGGGCGCCCGAGACGAGCTGGTGCTCGAACATGAGCGGGGTGACCACGTCGGAGCGGCCGGTGATGTCGACCCGCTCCCAGAGGTAGGACTCGCGGAGGTACTCCTCGGCCAGGCCGACGGCGACCTCGATCTTGCGGGCCGACGCCCTTCGGATCTGACCGGCGGCCGAGGAGAGGGCCAGTGCTGTGGCCATCGTCCCGCCGGGTGCGGCGACGACCGGCAACGAGACGTCGATGCCGTCGATCAGCCGCGCGACCTGGCTTGACGGCTCGAACCCGCCGTTGAGGACGATGCCCGACAGGGTGGGGAAGGTCTTGGCACGGTGCGCGAGCAGGGTGGCGAGCAGCACCTCCTCACGGTCACCGGGACACACGACGACGCCACCCTCGACGAGCCGGTCGAGGACGTGCGGCATCGTCATCGCCGCCACGACGAGGCCGAGGCACTCCCGGTCGAGCAGCTCGGAGTCGCCGTGGATCAGGGTGCCGCCACAGGCGGCCATCAGGTCGGCGATCGTGGGCGCGCGCAACAGCGGCACGTCGGGCAGCGCGACGGCGTCGGTCCCGAGCCGGGCCGCCGCAAGTGCGGTGTGCACCTCCTGCCGACTCGAGGGCAGCACCTGGTTGGCGACCACCATCGCCACCGTGGCGTGCCGCGCCCGTGCCGACTCGGTGGCGAGCCGGGCTGCCGTGACGACATCGTCGGCCGACCTGGCCGCGGACGGGATGACGAGGACCATGGGCGCAGCGAGGTTGGCCGCAATGTCGGCGTTGACGGTGAACTCGGTCTGCGCCGCGACATCGGCGAAGTCGGTCCCGACGATGAGCACCGAGTCGACGCGGGCCGCAAGCTCGTGAAAGGCGTCGACGACGCGCTCCATCGCCCGACCGGGGCTGGTGTGCAGGTCGTCGTACGTCACGCCCGCCACGACGTCGGGGGCGCTGTCAGGCAACCGGCTCGCGAGCAGGTCCAGGACCGGATCGGTCCGGCCACCCTGGACGACCGGCCGGAAGACACCCACCCGGCCGGCCCGTCGGGACACCTGGTCGAGGAGTCCGACGGCCACCGCCGACTTCCCCGACCCGGCGTCGGTGCCGGCGAGGTAGATGCTCGTGGCCACGAGCCTGAACCTAGCCTGCGACGACGGCGGTCACCGACCGAGTCCGCCCCACGTCCAGTCCGCGATGTCGGGCAGGTCGGCGAGGTGCTCGCGGATGTAGGCATGGTGCTCGGCCAGCCTGGCGTCGCAGTGGCGCTCGAGCTCGTCCCAGCCGGCCACTCTGCGGTCCGAGCGGCGCAGCAGCTCCTTGGCCAGGTGGAAGCGGCTCATGCCGTTGAGCACCACCATGTCGAACGGCGTGGTCGTCGTGCCCTGCTCGTTGAACCCGCGGACGTGGAACCGTCCGGGCTCGGACCGGCCGTGGATGACCTGGTGGACGGCGCGCGGGTAGCCGTGGAACGCGAACACGACGTGCCGGTCGGGCGTGAAGATCTGCTCGAACTGGCTGTCGGCGAAGCCGTGCGGGTGGTCGTTCTCCGGCAGCAGCGCCATGAGGTCGACGACGTCGACGAAGCGCACCTTGAGGTCGTGGGTCCACTCCCGCAGCAGCTGCGCGGCGGCGAGCGCTTCCTGCGTCGGGACGTCGCCCGAGGCGGCGAGGACGATATCGGGGGTCTCGCC
>JBDTBX010000178.1:0-6274 GCA_039923915.1 Nostocoides sp.
CCGGTGGGCCCATCCTGGCCGAGCAGCTGGTCGAGGAAGTCTTCCCGCTGCCGAAAGAGCTGGTCGGCGAGGGCACGTTGTTCATGCTTCGTGTCGTCGGCGACTCGATGGTCGATGCCGCCATCTGCGACGGTGACTGGGTCGTCGTGCGGCAGCAGCCGACGGCCGACAACGGCGACATCGTCGCGGCCATGCTCGACAGCGAGGCCACGGTCAAGACCTTCAAGCGCAAGGACGGCAAGGTCTGGTTGATGCCGCACAACAAGGACTTCAGCCCGATCGACGGCGACCACGCGACGATCCTCGGCAAGGTCACGGCGGTCCTGCGCCGCCTCTGAGCGCCCTGCCGCTCCAACGGATGTCGCCGTCAGCTCGCTGGCGGCGACATCCGTTGGTGCCAAGCGGTGTCGACCCATCGGCCGAACTTGTGCCCGACCTCGCGCAGGGTGCCGACGTGCTCGAAGCCGAAGGCCCGGTGCAGTGCCTCGCTGGCCTCGTTGGGCAGGGCGATGACGGCGACCTGGGTGTGGCACCCGGCGGCGTCCAACCTGGCCAGCAACGCGGCATACAGCATCCGGCCGATGCCCTGCCCGCGGGCAGAGTCGGCGAGATAGACACTCACTTCCCTCGTGGCGTCGTATGCCGCGCGCGGCCTGTACGGGTACGCGTGGGCGTAGCCGGCCACGGCACCGGCGATCTCGGCGACGAGGAACGGGCTGCGGGGATCGGCGAGCCCGAGCCGTCCGTCGAAGTGCTCCGGCCCCCGCTCGACCGTGTCGAAGGTCGCCAGCAGGTTGCGGACCGCCTCGTTGTAGATGGCCAGGCAGGCGTCGTTGTCCGCCGGCGTGCCGTCCCGGATGACGAGGCCGCCGGTGGCGGTCACGCCGTGGCGCCGATCCGATCGGCCACCGCGACGAGGGTGGGGCCGAGCGGCGCGTCCAACCGCAGCGTCGCCTGGTCGTCACCTCGCGTCGGTCCGTGCGTGAGGATCGCGATCGGTATGCCGCGCGCGGCCGCCCGCCGAACGAACCGGTAGCCGCTCATCACCGCCAGCGACGAGCCGAGCACGAGGAGGGCGTCGGCCTCCTCGGTCAGGGCGAAACACCGTTCGACCCGGTTTTTAGGGACCGAACCACCGAAGAAGACGACGTCGGGCTTGAGCGTGTCCGCCCGACAGACGAGGCACAGTGGTGCGCGGAAGTCCTCGGCCGCGGCAGCCGACAGCACGATGTCGCCGTCCGGGCGAATCTGGCTGCTCACCTGCGAGCCGTCGGCGGCCAGTTCGATGGCGCGGTCGACGAAGCCCGGGTTCGCGTCGGCCATCAGGGCCTGGACCAGGTCGCGGTCGACGCGGGCTTCGCAGGTGATGCAGACGACGTCGGCGAGGGTGCCGTGCAGCTCGACCACCTGCTGCGAGCCGGCTCGCTGGTGCAGCCCGTCCACGTTCTGGGTGATGACCGGGCCGACGACGCCCGCTCCTCCGAGTCGGGCGAGCGCCTCATGTCCGGTGTTGGGTTCGGCCGCCGAGAACCGGTGCCAGCCGACGTAGCTGCGCGCCCAGTACCGTTGCCGCGCAACGCTGGAGGCGACAAACTCGCCATGCTGCATCGGCGTCACCCGTCGCTGACCATCAGGGCCGCGGTAGTCCGGTATGCCGCTCTCGGTCGAGATCCCGGCACCGGTCAGGACCAGCGGCTGGTTCACCGCCAAGAGGTCGATGAGCGCGTCGACCTCACTCACGTCTCCCCGCCCGTGATGACGGGACGGGGCTGGGGCCGGGCTCGCACTCACCGCACCAGTATCCGCCGCCCTGCCAGGCCCTCCGGCACCCGGTTGGCTGTGCACGCGCCCGCCGCTGCCGGCGCGTTGACATCGAACGGCCGGGACCTGGTCGCTTGAACCCAACCTGATGTGTCGTTTCGTCGCATACGGATAACAATCTGTTATACGATCAGCTCCATGATCGACGCTGCTGGGCTCCGCGTGATGAAGGCCATCTCCGAGGAGGGCAGTTTCACCGCTGCGGCCCTGTCGCTCGGCTACTCCCAGCCGGCCATCTCCCAGATGGTCCGCCGACTCGAGCAGCGCACGGGCACCGTGCTCGTCGAGCGAGTCGGGCGCGCCGTCCGGCTGACCGAGGCCGGCCAGGTCCTGGCCCGCCACGCCGGTCCCGTTCTCAGCGCGCTCGACGCCGCCGAGGAGGAGGTTGCGGCGATCGCCGGGCTGCGCTCCGGGCGGGTCCGGCTGATGGCCTTCCCCTCGAGTTCGGCGACCCTCGTGCCCAAGGCGTTGGCCCTCGTCAAGCGTGAGTACCCCGACATCCGGGTGACCTTCTCGGAGGCCGAGCCGCCGGAGTCGCTCGCCGCGCTGCGGGCTGGCGAGTGCGACCTGGCGGTTGCCTTCGCCTACGAGGGCACCGACATCGGCCGGGGCGAGGAGGACATGGACCACTTCGTCACCACCCCGCTCCTCGATGACGAGGTCCGGCTCGCGGTCCCCCGGGACCATGCCCTGGCCGACCAGGCCTCGGTGCATCTCGACCAGCTCCAGGGGGATGACTGGATTGCCGGCTGTCCCCGATGTCGCGGCCACCTGCTCCATCTGGCCTCAAAGGCGGGCTTCACCCCGCACGTCGCCTACGAGACCGAGGACTACGTCGCCGTGATGGGCCTCGTCGCCGAGGGACTCGGCGTCTCACTGATCCCCGACCTGATCCTGCGGACGGCGCACCACGAGGATGTCGTGACCCTGCCGATCGTGCCCAGCCCGCGACGCCACATCGTCGCGGTGACCACCCCTGACCTGCAGCGCGTGCCGGCCGTCAAGGCCACGATCGACGCCCTCGTGCAGAGCGCCACCCAGGCGCCGAGGTCGCTCGTCACCGTCTGAACCCAGCGCATCCACATGGCGGGGCATCCTTCGTTCGGAGTTACTGGACCGACCGTCCGAAGGATGTATCAGGATCGCCGTTCCGGGACTCTTTGGGACCATGAGGACATTCACGGGCAGACGCCGCGGGGCACGTACCCATCACCCGCGCGTGGCGTGTGCTCCCGGCGGCCACTGGCGCTGGACGTGCGACTGCGGAGCTGGTGGGCACGGGCAGGCCGGCCCCAGCGACTGGCGCTGGACCGTGGTCGCCGCGCTCGCGCACACCGCGGCCATGCCCGGGGAATAGTCCTCCCACCGGCTCGCGGCCGTGGCGGGGTGCAGGGGCCCCGCCACCGTCGCGATTCACATGCTCCGGTCTCACCCCGGAGCCCCGCCCCCAGCGGGATCAGCGCGTCGAGACGACCAGCGGACCTCCCGACCGGGGATCGCGGCGGACGGCGACCGCTCCGCGCTGGTCGGTGCGCCACACGGCATACCCATCGTGCCGGAGCCGGTCGACCGTGCTCGGCGCCGGGTGTCCGTAGTCGTTGCCCGCCCCCACGCTGATGATGGCCACCGGCGCGTGCACCCCGTCGTAGAGCGCCGGGTCGGCGTTGGCCGAGCCGTGGTGCGCCACCTTGAGGACATCCACGGTGATCGGCACCCCGTCGGGTGTGGGTGACAGGCCGGTCGCGCCCTCGGGGGCCGTATGCCGCAGCGCGAGAAGCACCTGATGACCCGCCTCGCGCTCGACGTCGCCGAGCAGGAGGAGACGGAGCCCGTCGTCGTCGACGGTGAGCACGACACTGGCGTTGTTGGGCACCGAGCCGCTGTCGATCCGACGGGCCGGCCACCACACGTGGGCGTGCACCGACCCGATAGCCAGTTCGTCACCGGCCCAGACCGGCGCAACCGGTATGCCGCGCTGCCTGGCCCAGCGCTCCACCTCAGCCGCTTGGTAGGGCGGATCACGGACCGGGGAGACGAGGATCCTCTCGACCGGCCGGCCCTCGAGAACGCCCGGGAGTCCGTCGACGTGGTCGGCATGGAAGTGGGTGAGGATGACGGCGTCGATCCGGCGCACGCCGAGGCCGGACAGGCACCGATCCATGAGCAACGGGTCCGGGCCGGCGTCGACGACGACGGCAGCGGTCGGCCCCGAGCGCAGGACGAGGCCGTCGCCCTGGCCCACGTCACAGGCGGCGAAGATCCAGTTGGCGGGCGGCCAGGTGACCAGGCGGGTCGGCACCGACCCCGCCACCGACACGAGCACGAGCGCGAGCGCCACCCGCGGATGGAGACCGATCTGGCGCACCCACCAGCGGCCCGTGAGCAGGATGCCGGTCGACAGCGCGGCGAGCAGCACCGCACCCGGAGGGCCGTCGGGCCAGGGCAGCGTGCCGCCCGGAACGCGTGAGCAGAACCGGGCCACCACGGCGATCGCCAGCGCCGGGGCTCCCCCGACCCACACCAGGAGGCTCGCGAGCCGGTTCGAGACCAGGGCGACGACCGCCGTCGCCACACCACCGAACGTGGCCGGAGCGACGAAGGGTGCTGCGAGCAGGTTCGCAGCCAGACCGATGAGGCTCACCGAACCCTGGAGCAGGACGACGACCGGCGCACACATGAGTTGGGCCGCGGCCGGGATGGCGACGACCTGGCCCAGGCCGGCCCAGCGCACCGGGAGGCGGCGGTCGATCGCGTCGCCCCAGGGCCGGACGAAGACGAGCAGGCCAAGGGTCGCCAGCGTCGACAGGACGAAACCGTAGGAGCGGCTCAGCCAGGGATCGACGCAGAGCAGACCGAGGACGGCGGCGGCGAGCACAGGCAGGCCGGAACGGTGCCGGGCGAGCAGGACGCCGACGAGCCCGACACCGCCCATGACCGCGGCCCGCAGGACGCTGGGGTCAGGGCGGGCGAGCACGACGAAGCCGGCGATGGCGGCCACGCCGATCACCGGTCGCCACCGGACAGGGATCCCGGTCAGACGCAGCAGGGCGACCACGAGGACGAGCACGGCGCTCACGTTGCTGCCGCTCACGGCCGTGAGGTGAGTCAGCCCGGTGGCCCGCATCGCGTCGGTGAGATCGGGCGGGGTCCGTGACGTGTCGCCGATGACCAGCCCTGGCAGCAGCCCCCGGGCGTCGGCCGGGAGCCGAGCCGCGGCCCGGGTCAGCCCGGCCCGGACGTGGTCGGCGATCCGCCCGGCCCAGCCCGGGGGCCGGACGTCGATGGGCGGCCCCAGCGGCCGGAGGGTGGCCACCTCTGGGTCGGCGAGCTCGGCGAGCTCCAGCTGGCCGGTCGCGGTCACCGAGTTGTGCCAGTGCAGCCCGGCCCAGCGTTCGTCGCCGCGCACGAGCACGGTCGCGGCCGCGCCCGAGGCCAGCCCGCGGGCCACCACGTGGCTCACCCGCACCCGAACGAGGACCACGGCCGCCCCCGGGAAGGTCGAGGTCACCCGGATCGGGTCAGCGGTCACGAGCCCCTGGATGCGGACGACGGCTCGGTCGGTAGCGAGCTCGTCGAGGGGCGAGGCGTCGCGCACCGCACCATGTGCGGCCGAGGCGGAGAGGGTCAGGCCGACGGCGCACAACATCAGGCCCAGCGACCCGACCGCTCCCCCGGGCGGCGCCAACGGGAGGCGCCGGTGGAACCCGCGCGGGATTGCCGCCACCGCCGTGGCCGCGGCCAGGCACGCGGCGCCGAGCCCGCCCCGGACACCCCACGCCAGACCGAGCGTCGCAGCGCCCACGGCCCAGCCGACGAGCACGGCCCCGAGCAGCCTGAGGTCAAGGGGCCTCCGGCGCGAAGGGTCCGCCACAACCGGATTGCCGCCGAAGGGCTGGCTGCGCCACCTGGTGAGCGGTCGGTCGAGCCGCTCGGCCCAGGCGACCGGCATACGGGTGAGTCCCTTCACGGGGCGGTCACCTTGGTCCGCAACTGGCCGAGCAGCTTCTCGCCGATCCCGGACACCTCGCCGAGCTCCTCGACCGAGGTGAACCGACCGTGGGCGGTCCGCCAGTCCAGGATCCGCTGAGCAAGCACCGGGCCCACCCCGGGCAGCCCGTCGAGCGCGGTCAGGTCGGCCGTGTTGAGGTTGACCGGGGCGTCGGCTGCCCCGGTGCCCCCCGATCCCCCGGCACCCGGGCCGACGACCGGCGCCTCCCCGGGTCTGGGCACCCGGATCTGCTCCCCGTCGAGGAGGACGCGCGCCAGATTGACCGCCGCGACATCGGACGGCGAGACCACGCCGCCCGCCGCGCGCACCGCATCGGCCACTCGCTGCCCGGCGCGCAGGGTGTAGACGCCCGGATGTCGAACCTGGCCCACGACGTCGACGACGACCGGCGTACCCGTGCCGACACCGGCCGAGGCCGGGCCCGACACCGATGCCGTTCCGGTC
>JBDTBX010000179.1:0-3120 GCA_039923915.1 Nostocoides sp.
CTCACCGGCGACATCCACTCATCGTGGGCGGCCGAGCTGCCGGTCGGAGCCAGCGTCAACGGGTACACCCCAGTGGGGGTCGAGTTCGTCACCCCGTCGGTGACCAGCGACGGCTTCTACGAGATCGTCCGGCCGTTCCTCGGGAACCCCGCGCCGGAGGTCGCGGTCGGCGCCACCCGGCAGGTGACCGGCGCCGTCCAGGTGGGCAACCCGTGGGTCAAGTACCTCGACGGGATCAGCCACGGCTTCATGGTCATCGACGTGACGCCGGACCGGGTGCAGGCCGACTTCCACCACACGCCCGTCCCGACGACGGCGGTCCCGGACCCGCGCACCCACCCGGCGCTCGTGCCGACCTACACGCGCAGCTTCCAGACCCTGGCGAGCAGCCGTGCCGTCACGTCGGCCACCGGCCCGGTCGGCGCCCGGAGCGACGTCCCCGCCTGACCTGCATACGGCCCTGGTTCAGTGGACACCGGCGCCGACTGCGGCACCTGCTGCAGCAGCGGCCGCACGTTCGCGGTCGAGCAGCGCACGGTAGTCCTCGGCCGAGAGGACCTCGTGGCTGTCGTGGAGGACGACCTCGAAGTCGACGGCCTGGATTCCCGACGTCGCCTGCGTGTGGCCCGGCGTCACCTTGACCCGGACGGTGTCGCGTCTCGGCGTCCGGTAGACCCGATGCTGGAGGTCGAGGACGACCAGCGGGTGTTCGGCATCGAGGCCGAGGAAGTCCTGGATGACCTGCACTTCGGCGAGCAGGCCCTGCCGGTGGGCGTGCTGGAACTCGTCGTCGAGCCCCTCCCGCGTCTCGAGTCCACCGGGCTGGTCCCCCGTCATCCCCATCCGGTGCACGTAGTTCGGTGTCGCCCGACGCTCGGTCATGAAGTGGACGAGGACGTCCTGGATGCCGAGGGCGCTGCTCGCGAGGAGGTCATCGATGTCGACGTACCCGGACTGCCAGGCATCCTCGAAAACCTGGGGATCTGCGTCCCGGACGAAGTGCCTGCCGTGCGGACCGTCGAGGAAACTGCCGAGCAGTCCTTGCCGGTTGGTGAACCGCAGCGGGATCTCGGTGGCATCGTCGATGAACGCCACCATCCGTCGATCGAACTCGCTGCACACCTCGAGGGGGAGGATCCGGGTGTACTGCAGGAACTGGAACCTTCCGTCCTGGCGCAGCCTGAAGATCAGCCCGAGCGAGACCTGGTTGAGCCGCTCGACGAGCTCCGGCACGCGCGCGAAGCCGGACTGCTCACCGCGCCCGACGTCCTGGAGACGGACGCGCGCCTGGGCGGTGACCGGGACGGCGGACAGGGCCGGCACCTGCTGGCCCGCGAGCGCCGCACCGGCCGCTGCGTCGGCCTGCTTGTCGTATGCCGCGGGGTCGGTGAGCGGGGGCCCGCCGGTGCCACCGCGCTGCTGCACGACGTGGGCCAGCTCGTGGGCGATGAGTTCGCGACCCCACCCGGAACCCGGTTGGTAGGCCGCCTCGCCGAAGGCGATGTCGTCACCGATGGTGACAGCGTCCGCGCCCGACTCGGTGACCGAGGGCGCCGCCGCAGTGGGCGCGATGGAGACTCCGTCGAGGTCGGTTCCGAAGCGCGCCGAGAACTCCTCCGCCAGGCCGCTCGGCAGCGGCTCCTGCCGGGGGGCCGCGACGGTGACGGGCTCGGCGTGCGCCTGCTGGTCGAAGGCGAGGGTCATCGCGATCCCCCGAGGCCGAGCACCCGGCATACCGGCTCAAGACATGCAGGAGGCGTCGGACGAGCCGACGCCTGACCTGCGGTCAACCAGCCATACGAGGATTCGAACCCCTCAGCAGACAGTTTCCTGACGCTGCCGCGACCGCACGGATGGAGTATGCCTGAGGCCCTCATTTTAGATCCTCCTCGTCACGGAAGGCAACGGTCGTGCTGGAAATCGGCCGGGACATCCACCGCGACCGAGCCGTCGGCGTTGAGCACGTCGGACAGGTAGTGCAGGGACCGGCCCTTGACCGGTCCGGACCCGGTGTCGCGGATCTGGACGCCGATCCGGAACGGACCGGTGAGGTCCAGCCCGCGGACCTCGATCCAGCTGCCGAGGGAGCCCCAGACGCGGACGGCGTCGACGGGCGTGGCGTCCTGGTTCCCGGTGCGGGCCAGCCGCGCGTGGTTGTCGGTCATCGTCAGGCTCACGACGCTGCCGACGTAGAAGGCGTGCCGCTGCCGGGCCCAGAAGAACGGGACGACGAGTGCGACGGTGTTGTCCGAGATGGTCACCTGGCCGGCGGTGAGACTGAGGGTGCCGCGAGCCTGCACCCCGACGTGGATCCCCTCGATGGCGCCCTGCACGAGGTTGCCGTCGATCCGGACGAACGGCGCTCGGGAGCCGCCGACGACGATGCCCTGGGCCATCGACCGGGCGTTGCGCACGGCGTCGCCGATGAAGGTGGCGCTCGCCGCCCCAATGGTCGCCTGGTGCGGCTCGGTCGCGCTCGCCGCAACGAAGCGGGCGATGGCGATGCCCGAGGACCGCTCACCAGCCAGCCGGGTCACCGAGGCGCTCTTGGCGAAATCTGTGATGACCCGCCGGATCTGGCTCGCGCCGGTGATCGACAGGCTGACCCCGTTGGCGAGGCTGACCGACTTCGGCTTCCCGACCGCGACGACGCCGGCACCCGCCAGATCACCCGGTGCGGCCGGACCTGCGGGCGCGGGAGCACCGCCGGGGGCGGGTGCCGAGGCGGGCGCAGGGGTCGGAGCCGGGGCCGAGCTGTCGACCAGGACGTGTCGGGCCACGAACGTCCCCAGCTGGCGCGCGACGAGCCGGTTCGCCCGGAACACACCCCCAGGGAACGTGGTCGCCAGTCGAACGATGTTGTCGCTGATCCGCGACTCCGACGCCGACGCGACGAGGATCCCCACCTGCTGGTTCCCGACGTCGAGCCGGTTGCCGCAGATCTCGACCTGACCCGGGTCGCCCGAGTTGGGGTCGGGCGCGACGTAGATCGCCGACTGGCTCTTGCCACCGCTGTCGGGCACGAGGACCTCCACATCGTGCACGCGGATGCGGTCACCGCCGAGGAACGACAGCCCACCCAGCAGTCCCGGGTCACCGGGGGGAGAGGCCTTGCCCTTG
>JBDTBX010000180.1:0-2871 GCA_039923915.1 Nostocoides sp.
GCGATGCTGCCCCGCATCTTCGGCGTCAACTGGTTCCGCCGCGACACCCGCGACGGCAGCTTCCTGTGGCCCGGCTTCGGCGAGAACAGCCGCGTACTCAAGTGGGTCGTGCAGCGTCTCGAGGGCGCGGCGGATGCCGTATCGACCCCGATCGGGCTCGTCCCGACGCCCGGGGCGATCGACATCGACGGACTCAACTTCCGCGACGGCCAGATCGAGCAGGCCATCACGGTCGACCCCAACGAGTGGCGTCGCGAGCTACCCCTGATCGAGGAGTGGTTCGCCATCTTCGGAGACCGGCTGCCGCCGCGGCTGCGCACCGAGCTCGACGGACTGAAGACGCGGCTCGACGCGAGCTGACGGCCGCGAGAGACCGTCGAAAGGGCAGTTGGTGTCGTACGAGACGACACCAACTGCCCTTTCGACTGACAGGACCATCCGGCCGACGCAGGAGAAACGGCCAAGTCAAGAAGGAGTTGATCGCCGACCCGCGGATCTTGCCCGGGCTGGGCCCGCAGCCGCCCGTCGAGCTGGTCCAGCCGGGCAGGTGCAGATACCGGGTGACGTTCGCCAGCGGGACGACGCGTCCGTTCTTTTTCAGCTTCGAAGTGATCCGCCGGGTCGAACACTCCTTCCGGTCGTACCTCTCGCAGTGTTCTTTGACTGACCTGTGGCGATCTCCGCAACGGCCGCGTACACGAACAATTGCCTTGCCAGTGCCACCCCTCCAGCGCCGTTGGTCTACCGAGACGCCAGTCCCGGCTTCCGGAACCTTCCGTGCTCGCAGTTGCGGCACATGAGGGTAGTTTCAAGGTACAGATCCGCCAGAGACGGCGATCATGAGGAGACACCATGAGCGAGCCAGACGCCGTGACCACTGCGACCCGCACGCAGGCCCTCAAAGCGACGGCCATAGGCGAGACAGAGTTCAAGATCAGAGTCGCTTCGTCGTTCATCGTCGTATCGGATCTTGACCGGTCCATAGAGTTCTATCGCGACGTGTTTGCCTGCGATCTGGCGATTCGTGAGCGAGACGCCGCCTTGCTCCTCGACTCCGAGGGGTTCCAGATGTACCTCATGGCGCGCGGTGACCGCGAAGAGCACCCCACGGGCGGGATCGGACACGAGTACCTCACGTGGGCAGTCGACACCCCTGAGGCGTTGGAGCATTTCGCTCAAGCACTTAAAGACTGTGCATGTTACGTCGACAGGCACACAAGCGGCGGTGTGGCGTTCGTCGAAGGTCATGACCCTGATGGCATCCGGGTCGTTATCGCCCACCCGAGTCCGCAGCAAATGCCGCGCTCTGTCCTGGACCCACGCTTCTACAACTAACGCGAGACTGACCAAAGCCATTGGCCAACATGCCGAAACACATCATCGTCGGGGTGGGGGAGCCCAATGCCCACTACTTGGTTGTCCCAGGGGGCGTGCACTGCCCTCAGGCAGATGCTCTACGAGCTGTTCGTGGAGTCGAACCAACCGGTGGCCCCGATGGGCATCAAGTAGTGGTCGGCCAAGCTGACTTCCGAGCAACGCGAGATCAAGCACGCACCGCAACTGCGCGGCTGGGTCGCGCCACTGGTCCTGGTGTCACTGTGTTGGTGGGTGCAAGCGGTCTACCTGGGAGGGGCTCTGCCCAACAACGTCACGAGTGTCAGCCCAGCCGGCTTCTTGGTGACCTGCGCCGTCGTCACAGCCGTCATCGGCGCGGTGTCCCGGCTCTCTCAGGCCTACACACTCACGGTCCAACAGACCCACCACTAACGAGCCGGCACCCCCAAGAGGGGCCGTCGTTGACGGTCGCCCGTTGTCGCATTCATCGGTGCGGTTGCGCGGAGAGCGGCATAGACCGGGCGAGCGGAGCCGCCCTCAACGCGGGCTGATCGGGCGACGGCGTCAGGGCGTTCTGCCGGACGCTTCGAGGCCGTGAGAGATCTCGCACGCTGCTCAGTCGAATCGTTCGGCGATCGCCGCCAGTCGCTGGGCGTGCGCCGGCCAGTCGCTGGGCGTGCGCCGGCCAGTCGGTGACGTCGGGCATGTTGCTGTGACCTGGTCGCAGACCGACAGAGCCGTCGAGCTGCTCGCGGAGGATGTCGACGTGGCCGGCGTGACGCTGCAGGTCGGCGGTCTTGTGGACCATGATCTCGTGGAGCGTGACCTCCTCGCCGCCCCAGTGGGCCACGTGCCGAGTCGCAGCCAGGGGTAGGGCATCGATCGTGTGGTCGGCGAAGGCCTGCACGCGACGGTAGAGGTCGACCATCCCGGCAGCGGTCTCGGCCTCGGTGGCGTACCAGCCGGCCAGCGGGTCGGGGTCGTCGGGAGACACGAGCTCGTCTGGTGTGGGCCACTCGCGACCAAAGGTCGGCCCGAGGTAGATCACCTCGGTGTTCACCGCGTGTTTGACGAGGCCCAGCAGATTGGTGCCGGTCGGCGTGAGAGGTATCCGCAGCTCGCGTTCGGAGAGACCCTCCAGCTTCCACAGCAACACGTTCCGCGCGCCCCGCAGGTAGTGCTTCAACACGTCCTTGGGAGCGGTCGCCGTTCGTGCACCCTGTCACGTCCGTCACCGCCCGGCGCTATCGACGATGCGCAAACCATCCACCCGCGTGGCATGCATCTACTGTTCGTCGACGACCGCGCCACATGCGCCATGAGGGGATGTGGGGCGCCTGCTGCAATCGCGGCTGTTAGACGCCCTTATGGAGCACGGCGGTTGAGTGACCGGATCGCAGGCGCGGTCCACGTGGTCGCGAATCCGATTGATCGCTGGGATGCCGGGGCGCAGGATCGGCACATGCCGAATGAGCCAGCCGACCGCAACGCCAGTCAGATGATGTACCAGCATCCACTGGCGTACCTCCTGGGGCT
>JBDTBX010000181.1:0-9034 GCA_039923915.1 Nostocoides sp.
TGGTCTTCCCACGGCTGGGAGCACGCTGCGCACGATGGCGATGAGGGAGTCGGTCAGCAGCAGGTGCACCTCGTCGCGGGTGAGCGCCCCCGAGCGCAGCCACTCGCGCACGGCACCCTTGGCCAGCTGGCAGTAGGCGCGCAGCACCGCCCGCTCCGGTGACTGCTCGGTGCGGGTGGCGCCCAAACCCACGGCCTGCAGGATCTTGCGCGCCGCGATGTCGTCGGCCGAGGCGAGGATGCGCTCGACTTCTGGGTCGCTGGCGATCCCCTCGGGCCCGGTGACGGCGACGTAGGTGCGGCCGTGAATCGCAACGGTGTCGAGGAACCAGTCGACGCTGCGCTCCACCCTGATCCGGACCGACCCGGCGGGGACGAGGGCGTCGTCGATGTTCGGGACGAGCACCATGGCGCGCACGACCTCGAGGTAGAGGCCGCGTTTGGTGCCGAAGTAGTGGTGGATCAGTCCCCGGGTGACGCCGGCCTCCGTGGCCAGCTCGGTCGTCGAGACGGCGGCATACGACCGCTCGCCGAACAGGCGGATGGCGCAGTCGAGGATCTGCTCGCGGCGGGCATCCGGCCCGAGTCGGCGGCGCACCTGGGTGGCCGGGGGGCTGCTCACCACGGCAGGAAGTCGGGCAGGTCGGTCGGCACCCGACCGGTGAAGGCCGGCGGGCGGCGCTCGAGGAAGGACCTGACGCCCTCGGCGGCGTCCGGGCTCCTCGCGCAACTGGCGATGAGCTGGGAGTCGAGGTCGAAGGCCGCCTCCGGGGTCGGCAGGGCGCTCATCCGGTGAATCGCCTTGCGGATCACCGCTGCCGAGACGGGGGCCACGACGGAGGCGAGCTCGTCGGCGAGAGCCAGGGCCCGGTCGAGGACCTCGTCGGGTTCGTGCAGTTCGGTGACCAGTCCGGCGGCCAGGGCCTCCTGGGCCGGGATGAGGCGGCCGCTCACCATCCAGTCGGTCGCGCGCCCGGCACCGACCAGACGGGGCAGGAACCAGGTCGACCCGCCCTCGGGATAGATGCCGCGGCGGGCGAAGACGAAGCCGAACCGGCTGTCGGTCGAAGCAATCCGGAAGTCGGCGGGCAGGATCATCGTCGAGCCCACACCGACGGCTGCACCGCGCACTGCGGCGATGACCGGTTTGTCGAGGTGGTGGATCCGGCGGGCCACCCTGGTCGCGGGCTCGACCCAGTCCCTTCCGGAGCCCGCCTCGGTCGCGTCGATGCGTCCGCTGCTCAGGTCGGCACCGACGCAGAAGTCCTTGCCGGCACCGGTCAGGACGACCACCCGCACGGTGTCGTCGGTATTGGCGGCACCCAGCGCCTCGGCGACCTCGTCGGCCATCTGGAGGGTGTAGGCGTTGCGGGCCTCCGGCCGGTTGAGGGTGATGACGGCGGTGTGGCCGGTCACGGCATACGTGATCTGGGTCTCGTCCATGAGCCTCATGGTGGAGGGCTTGTTGACAGCTTGTCAACAAGCGGGCGATACTCGCCGGATCACCCGTTGACTCCTGTGGAGGATGCCGTGCCCGTTCGACCGCGGTGGAGCGACGACGAGACCGAGGCCGTGCGCGGCCTGGCGGCCACGTACTTCACCAAGGACGTCCTCCCGAACGCCGAGAAGCACCGGACACAGGGGCATCCCGACACCGAGCTCTACGCCCGCGCAGGCGAGTTGGGGCTGCTGGGGATGTCGCTGCCAAGCGAGTTCGGCGGTGGTGGCGGGACCTTTGCGCACGAGGCGGTGCTCATCGAGGAGCAGGTCCGAGCCGGTGACACGAGCATGGGCTTCGCCGTGCACGCGGGCATCGTGGCCCACTACATCGCGGCATACGGCTCCGATGAGCAGAAGGCGGCCTGGCTGCCTCGGCTGGCCTCCGGTGACTGGGTGGCCTCGATCGCGATGACCGAGCCGGGCACCGGCTCGGACCTGCAGGCGATCACGACGCGCGCGGTCCGCGACGGCGACCACTACATCGTCAACGGCTCGAAGGTCTTCATCTCCAACGGGCACATCTGCTCGCTGCTCGTCATCGTCGCGCGGACCGGTGAGGAGAGGGGCGCCCCCGGTCTCTCGCTCATCGTCGCCGAGGTCTCCGACGACACCCCCGGCTTCCAGCGCGGCCGGATCCTCGCCAAGATGGGCAACAAGGACCAGGACACGGCCGAGCTGTTCTTCGACGGTCTGCGGGTCCCCGTGGCCAACCTGCTCGGCCCGGTGGAGGGGCGCGGTTTCTACCAGCTGATGGAGCAGCTGCCCCAGGAGCGGCTCATCACTGCCGTCATCGCCCAGGCCTCGATCGAGGTCGCCGTGGCGATGGCGGTGGCGTACACCAAGCAGCGGCACGCCTTCGGCAAGCCACTGTTCGCCTTGCAGAACACCCGCTTCGAGCTTGCCGAGTGCGAGACGATCGCCCGGGTCGGCCGGGCCTTCCTCGACCAGTGCATCGAGAAACACGTCGACGGCACGCTGGACGCCACCGAGGCCTCGATGGCCAAGTACTGGATCTCCGACCGCGCCACCGAGGTCGCTGACCGCTGCCTGCAGCTGTTCGGTGGCTACGGCTACATGGACGAGTACCCGATCTCCCACATCTACACCGACGTCCGGGTGCTGCGCATTCTGGCCGGCGCCAACGAAGTGATGAAGGAGCTCATCGCCCGAAGCCTTTGACCGACGACCGATGTGGCCGTGTGTCACTACGCTGAGCAGGTCAATGCGGCCCGACGGGCTTCCTCCACGGACATGCCCCCACCCGCACGAGCTTCTTCGTGCTGCTTGGGGATCTGTTCGTGCCACTGCTTCGTACCTCGGTGAGGGGATTCTCGGCATACGAGGCCCATCTCGCGGAGTACCTCAACGAGCAGATGTCGATCCAGGCCGGGCACCGGGCGTCTCCGGGGGAGCAGCGATCATGGAGTCGCAGCCTTCCGGTGCTGAGGTCGGCCCTGCAGGACGCGGGGCTGGACGACGTCGAGATGCTGGTCGAGTACCAGCTCCCGCTGACGTCCAAACGCGTGGATGTCATCCTGGCCGGGCAACACCCGCGCACCGGCCACCCTAGCTATGTCGTCGTCGAGCTCAAGCAGTGGTCGAGCGCCACGATGTTCGAGGACAGCGACACCCTCGTGGCCATCGAGCAGTACGCCAACCGCGGCGTGACCCACCCGCTGCTGCAGGTCGGCGGCTACTGCGACTACCTGCGCGACTTCACCGGCTACCTCGGAGAGCATCCGCACTCACTCGTGGGCGCGGCATACCTGCACAATGCGACGGACCTCAGCGTGGCCGACCTGTTCGACCTGCCGGCCGGCCCCAACGGTCGGCTGTTCACCCAACAGCGGCGATCCGAGTTCATCGACTTCCTCCGGGCCCGTCTCTCTGAGCAGTCGGGAGCCGAGGCGGCCGACGCACTGCTCTCCAGCCAGATCAGGCCGAGCAAGCAACTGCTCGCCGTGGCGGCCGAGGAGGTGCAGCGACGTGAGATGTTCGTGCTCCTCGACGAGCAACGCGACGCCTACGAGAACGTCCTGCACGCCGTCACCCGAGCACGGCGTGGAACGACCCAGACGGCCATCGTCGTCAGCGGTGGCCCGGGCAGTGGCAAGTCGGTCGTCGCGCTGTCCCTCATGGGCGAGCTCTCCCGGCAGGGTCGCACCGTGGTTCATGCGACCGGATCGAGGTCGTTCACCCAGACCCTACGTAAGGTCGCCGGCCGTCGTGCGCCTCGGGTGCAGAAGCTGTTCAGGTACTTCAACTCGTTCATGGATGCCGAGCCGAACGACCTGGACTGCCTGATCCTCGATGAGGCGCACCGGATCCGCGAGACGTCGGTCAACCGCTACACGCGCCAGACCGATCGGGACCGGGCGCGGCCACAGATCCACGAACTCCTCACGGCTGCAAGGGTTCCCGTCTTCCTCCTGGACGAACACCAGGTCGTGCGGCCCGGGGAGCTGGGGACCGTGCAGGACATCGAGTCGTATGCCGGTGAGCTGGGGATGGCGGTCGAGCACATCTCGCTCGATGACCAGTTCCGCTGCGGCGGCTCGCAGGCGTATGTCGACTGGGTGCTCCGCCTGCTCGGGCTGGAGCCGGGCGGCCCGGTGCCGTGGATCGGTGACCCCATGTTCGAGGTCTCGGTCGTGGATTCCCCGGCCGAGCTGGAGTCCGCCCTCGCCGTCGAGCAGTCGCACGGTTTCACGGCCCGAATGGCCGCCGGCTACTGCTGGCGATGGAGTGACCCGACCCGCGACGGCCAGCTCGTGCCAGACGTGGTGATCGGCGACTGGGAACGGCCCTGGAACCTGCGCGGCGAGCGCTCCGTGGGTGGGGCACCACCCTCGGCGCTGTGGGCGACGGACCCGGCTGGCTTCACTCAGGTCGGCTGTGTGTACACCGCGCAGGGCTTCGAGTACGACCATGCCGGGGTGATCCTCGGGCCGGACCTGGTGTGGCGTGACGGCGCCTGGCGGGTGGTGCGCGAGGGGAGCAAGGACCCCGAGCTGAAGAGCGCCGCCAGAGTGAGCGACGCCGAGCTCGACCGCCTGGTCCGCAACGTCTACAAGGTGCTGCTGACCCGCGGTATGCGCAGCATCCGGTTGTTCTCGACCGATGCCGCCACTCGAGTCTTTCTCCGCTCGCTCGTGGACCCCGCGGCGAAGGCACGATGTGGCCGTGGGTGCGATGGGCGTCCACTCCTGGGCTGAGCGACCCTCATCGAGGTGGACGGGCTGGGGCGCTCAGAGCCGGCTGAGCTGGAAGCGGAGCCGGTCCCCGGGTCGGGACTGGGCGGCGATCGGGATGTCCGCCGGCTCGACGACGGCGATGACGGGATAGCCGCCCGTCACCGGGTGGTCGGCGAGGAAGAGGACGGGCTCCCCGTCCGGCGGGACCTGCAGCGCGCCTTCGACCATGCCCTCGGAGGGCAGTTCCTCGGATCGTGACCGGGCCAAGGGGGGCCCGGTGAGCCGCAGTCCGACGCGGTCCGAGGCCGGGCTCACCTCGTAGGGCTGGGTGCACAGCACGGCAAGCGCTTCGGCGCCGAACCAGTCGTCGCGGGGACCCGCGTAGATCCGCAGTACGGGATCCCTCGGCGGACCCGCGACTGCGGCGACATCGACCCCGGGGTAGGGGAGCAGGGTGTTCCCGACCGGGATCCGCGTGCCTGGCCGCACGGGGTCGGGGCCGAGCCCGGCCAAGAGGTCTGTGGAGCGCGACCCGAGCACCGGGGGGACGTCCAGCCCGCCCCGAACGGCGAGGTAGGTCCGGATGCCGTGGGCCGGCACACCGAGTGCAAGAGTTGCCCCCGCACGCACCGCGAGAGGCGCAGACATGGCCTGCTCGATGCCGTCCAGTCTCACCACGGCGGCAGCGCCGGTCAGCGCGACGGTCGCTGCGCGCTCGAACCGGGCGACCAGGCCACCAAGGGTGATCTCCAGGCAGGCAGCACCCTCGTCGTTGCCGACCAGGCGGTTCGCCAGGGTGAGGCTGGCCCGGTCCGCAGCGCCCGAGCGGCCGACTCCGAGGTGCGCGAGGCCCGGCCGGCCGAGGTCCTGCACCGTCGTGAGCGGTCCGGGCCGCTCGATGATGATCATGGCCTGGCCCGGACGAAGCGCACGCACGTGCCGGGGACCAGCAGCGCCGGCGGTTCCTGCCCAAGGTCCCACAAGGTGGCGTCGGTCCGGCCGATCAGCTGCCACCCACCGGGACCCGGCCGGGGGTACATCCCGGTGAACTGGCCGGCCAGGGCCACCGACCCGCCGGGCACGCGGGTGCGCGGGGTCGCCCGACGGGGCACGTCCAACACGGGCTCCCCACCGGTCAGGTAGGCGAACCCGGGGGCGAAGCCGCAGAAGGCGACGACGTACTGGCCGGCGAGGTGCCGACGCACCACCTCCTCGGCGGTCAGGCCGGTCAGGTACGCCACCTCGGCGAGGTCGTCGCCGTCGTAGGTGACGGCGATCTCGACAGTGCGCGCAGGCGCCGACGGACCCGTCCCGGTCGCCAGACCGCGGATGTGGGCGGCGAGCCGGTCGTGGCTGGTGACCTCGGCGGCATACGTCACGAGGAGGGTGCGGGCAGCCGGCACGGCGTCCACGGCACCAACGGGCCAGTCGTCGCGCAGGGTGGCGTGCAGGCCGACCACCTCCCGGATGTCGGCGCACTCCACGAGCACTGCCTCACGTCCCGCCCGGAGGAATCTCACGCGGCCTGCCCCGCCTACTCCGCTGCCGCGAAGGGGCGCAGCGCGAGTCCGACCCCCTCCAGCGCGGTGCGCACCGCCCGCGCGATCGCGACCGCACCGGCCGTGTCCCCGTGGACGCAGATCGATCGGGCCTCGACCGTCACGGTCGCGCCGTCGACGGCCGTCACCGTGCCCTCGGTCGCGATCTGCACGCAGCGCGCGGCGATCTCGGCGGGGTCCACCAGCACGGCGCCCAGCTCGCGGCGGGAGACGAGCAGTCCCTCGGCGGTGTAGGCGCGGTCGGCGAAGGCTTCCGGTATGCCGGTCACCCCGGCCCGGCGAGCCTGGGTGATCAGCTCGGAACCGGCGAGACCCATGACCGGCAGCGACGCGGCATACAGTCGGACGGCCTCGACGACGGCGCCGGCGGTCTCGGCCGACCGCGCCGCCGCGTTGTAGAGGGCCCCGTGGGGCTTGACGTAGCGCACGCGGGTCCCGGCGACCTTGGCGAAACCCTCCAGTGCGGCGATCTGGTAGATCACCTCGTCGACGAGCTCGGCGGGGGGCACGTCCATCGGTCGGCGGCCGAAGCCGGCCAGGTCGCGGTAGCCGACCTGGGCGCCGATGCTGACACCGCGTTCGGCCGCCTGGTCGCACACCCGGCGCAGGATGCTCGGGTCGCCGGCGTGGAACCCGCAGGCGACGTTGGCACTGGTCACGATGCCGAGCATCGCCTCGTCGTCGCCGAGGACCCAGTGCCCGAAGCCTTCGCCCAGGTCGGCGTTGAGGTCGATGGCGCCGGTCATCCTCGGTCCTCCACGCCCTCGGAGCGGTCGGCAGGCAGGCTTGGCTCGACTTCAGGCGCGGGATCGCGCTGCGGGATGCCCATCAGCGAAGCATGCCCTGCTCTCCGTCCCTGGACGCCACCTTGAGGAGATCGCTCCGAGAACCCCCCACCGGGGACGCGGTCGGCGAGCGAGGAGCCCACTGCTCCGCCGCCTACCTGCGGGGCGGCGACGGTGTCGTTGGTGATGGCTTGCCCGGGAAGGTCTAGGGTCGGATGGTCAGCGAACTCAGGGGTCGTTGACCTCCCCGTGGGCTCTGGAGGGCGGATCTGACATGCCGATGAACATCGACTGGACAGGGTTCACTTCGTTCCCCGGACCGTTGGCCCGCTCGTGATCTCAGGTCCCGTGGCGGCTGCTCACACTCTGCGTGACGGGCTCCGTGCCCAGCTGTGGCCGCTCCCCACACTGGCGGTGGTGACGGCCGTCGTCCTGGGGCTGGCCCTGCCCGGAGCCGACGCTGCGGTGGACTCGAGGATGTCGGGCTGGCTCGATGCCCTTCTGTTCGGTGGGGACGCCGGGGCGGCCAGCACCGTGCTCGACGCGGTAGCGAGCTCGCTGATCACCGTGACCGCCTTGACGTTCTCTCTGACTGTGGTGACCCTGCAGCTGGCGAGCAGCCAGTTCTCGCCTCGGTTGTTACGCACCTTCACCCAGGACCTCTTCGTCCAAGCCACCCTCGCCTTGTTCCTGGCGACCTTCGCCTACTCCCTGACCGTGCTGAGGTCGGTGCGGTCCGGTGGCGACGGAGAGGCGGCGTTCGTACCTCGGATCGCCGTGACGAGCTCGTACGTGCTGGCCGTGCTCAGCGTCATCGGGCTGGTGTTGTTCCTGGCCCACCTCACCCGTCAGATCCGGGTCGAGACGATGCTGCACCTGGTCCGCCAGGATGCATCAGGAACGGTGCGCGCGGTGCTGTCACCCCGGGGGGAGGGCGGCCGCGTGTCACCGCCGGATGGACCGGGGCAGCCGGTGCTCTCGACCTCGTCCGGGTTCCTGCTGAGCGTCGACGGCGACGACCTGCTCGACGCATCGAGGAACGCCGGCGCCGTGTTGGTCATCACCGCATGGCCGGGCGATTTCCTGGTGGAGGGCACACCCATCGGGTCCGCGTATGCCCACCACGGCCAGCTGGGCCCTCGCGAACTCGGCGCGCTGGGAGCGACGGTGGGCAGGGCCGTGCGGACAGGCAGCGAGCGGACCGGGGCGCAGGACGTCGGCTTCGGCCTGCGGCAGTTGACCGACGTTGCCAACAAGGCTCTCTCGCCGGGGATCAACGACCCGACGACGGCTGTCCACGCTCTGGGCCACATCTCGGCGCTGCTGTGCCAACTGGCTGGGTGCGAGCTGGGGCCGGTCCAGCTGACCGACGACGCGGGAGCGCGAGTGGTCCTGCACCGACCCGACCTGGCCTATCTGCTGGAGATGTCGCTGACCCAGATCCGTCACTACGGGGCAGGCGACCCGATCGTGGTCGCCCGGCTCTACCAGCTGCTCGATGACTTGACCTGGCATGTGGCGGCCCGTGATCGCTCCCTGCTGGATCGCGAGCGGCGACGCCTTGACGCCTCCTCGGCTTCTTCGGACTTCGACGATGTCACCCGGTCTCGGCTGGCTTCCCTCTCCCAGAGCGTCGCTTCGGGGGCGGGCTCGGAGCGGCGAGCCCAGGTTTAGACCCAAGCCTCAGGTCACCCAGGGCTCCGCGACCGAACAGGCCCGTGACGTGGGCCAGGCTGGTCATCACGAGGCCCACCCCGCCCGTGGCCAGGATGCCGGCCGACGCGGCGAACCCGATGACGGCACCGAGGTTGGTCAAGGCCGGCCTACGACAGAGGTCGATGCGGTGCCGGGCGCGGGCGAAGCGCCTTGGGACGTGGTCGATGGTCCCGCGGACCCGCAGGTCAACGTGCCGTCGGCTGCGCGGCTGCAGGTTTGGCCCGGTGTCATGGTGCCCGTCGAGGTCGTCCTGCCGGCTGCGACCTCCGCGACCCGGGCGC
>JBDTBX010000182.1:0-4960 GCA_039923915.1 Nostocoides sp.
GAAGGTCCAGGCGGCGGGCCGCTGACCCCACTCGAGCACGCAAGACACCCCGTTGACGAGGAACACGGTGGGGTCGCGCTGGTAGGCCCGGGAAGAGCCTGCGAAGCGGTTGACGTTGACCCGTTCGCCCGGCCGTAGGGGTGCACGCTCCTCCACGAGCGCCAGAACGGCTGCGGCGACCGGGTCGTCGACATCGAGAGACCTCCCGTCGGCAGATACACCTGCATCGCGAAGGCCTCGACCCCGTCGTCGGACCGCGCCCGGTACAGGCTGCCCGGTTGCTCGGTGGCGTATCGATCCGCCAGCGCGGCCGCCTCCGGCCCCTCGACCTCCTCGATCAGCGCCAGAATGCCCGCGTGGTCTTCGGGGCCGGCTCGAGCGACCGGCAGGAGCCCGCCTCCTCGCAGCGTGGCCATCATCTCCGAGAGCGGCCCGCGGCGGTGGAGGAAGAGCAGCTCGGCCGCAGCCCGGTCCGGATGCGGCTCTCCCGGGTCGGCGAGGCGGCCCAGGAAGTAGCCGCGGACGGCGACGTGCAACGCGACGTAGACGTCCGGTGACCGATGGGCGAACTCGGCCTCGAAGACCTCGCGGACGACGTCATGGACGAAGAGTCCGACTGTGCCACGCCGAACGTAGGGCCTCGACTCGAGCCAGGCCCAGACTTCTTCAGCCCGCGAGCCGACAACTGTGCGCAGGAGATCGGCCGTCATCCGGGTGGCGTGGGCGCAGGTCGCCAGCCCGGCCCGGTGGGCGGCATCCGGCACGTCGTCGACGAGCAGCCGACACAGTCGCGCCACGACATCCGGGGCGTCGGCGAGGTCGACGGGAAACGCGCTGCCACGCGGGGTCTCGGCCAGCATCGCGAGCACCAGCGGATGGCCGCGGCCGACCCGCACGATGCTCGGGCGACGTTCGGCCGCGACGCCGAGCCGGTCCAGCAGATCGGCGCTCTGGGCGGCATCCAGCTCGGTGAGGCGATGGATCCGGGCGAGATGGCGCCACCCCGGGTCGAGGCGCCATGCGGTGGAGGGCTGCTTGCGCCCGGCCACCACCGTCACCGACGTGGTGGGCCGGGCGGTCAGCAGGTGTTCGCGAACCCACCGGTCAAGCGGCGCCAACAGCTCGAAGCTGTCCACCAGCAGGACGTCCGGTTCCTCTGCGGGCCCGTAGCCCGCCCATGCCGACCGCTGCGCGATGGCTGCGGCCACCGAGGTTCCGGTGCACTCGATGTCCTGGGCGTCGAGGTAGACCGGTCGGCGTCCCTGTGCAGCCGCAAGGCGGGCGAACGCATCGAGCAGGGTCGACTTCCCGATGCCGCCCGGGCCGTGAACCAGATGGACCCGGGTCTGGGAGGCGCCCGCCAGTGAGTCTGCGAAGGCAGCGAGTTCCTCGGTGCGCCCGACGAAGCCGTGGCTGCGCGCGTCGGCCAACAGGCCGAAGAGCCCGTGCTCCCGTCCAGTGGCTACCGGTGGCTCGATCGAGCCCATGGGTCAGGGTTCGCCGGCGCGTGGCCGCGGCCAGGATCGCGTGTCCATTCGGCCGGTCTCACGCACGCACGCCGGCCACCACATCGAGGACCAGGGCGGCGAGCGCGGCCGGAACGTCGAGCGAAGGGAGATGGGCCGTGCACGGCAGGGTCACCAGATGGGCATTCGGGACTCGCTCAGCCATCCTGGCGGCGACGACGGCAAAGCCGGGCAGATCATGCTCACCGACGACGAAAACCACTAACGCGGATAGCGACTCGAGCATCGTCCAGACGGGTCGGATGGTAGTCACATGCCCGGTCGGGAGGGCCCGCAGCGCGGTACCGTTCATCTCCGCGAGGAGCTCACGCGGGGCACCGTTGACCCGGCCCTCGGGCTGGCCGATTCCGTCGAGCCAGTAGCGCAGGTCGAGCCGGTTCACCAGGTCGAGATCGCCGGATGCCGCGGCTGCAGCAGCCTCCGCATCGCGTTCCTCCTCGGTCGGCGCGAGCACCCATAGGTCGTCGGGAGTGTCGTCGGGCGCAGACCCGATGACGACGAGGGCGAGCACCTCGTCGGGATGAGCCATGGCCAGCTCGAGCCCGAGCGCCCCACCCTTGCTGTTGCCGACCACGATGGCCGGTCTGCAGCCCGTCGCCGCGGTGACGGCCCTGAGGTCGCAGAGCGGGTCGTGGGGCTCCTCCGCCCACGTGGTGCTGCCGAAGCCGCGCCGGTCGTACGCCACGACACGATGCCCGGCGTCCGCCCAGATCAGGCCGCAGTCCTGCCAGACCCGGCTGTCGGTGACGGCCGCGTGCAGAGCGAGGATCGGCGGGCCTCCCGCGCCCCACTGCCGTACTGCCAGCTGCGATGACCCGTGGGAGACGAACGAGGCCTCAAGATCCCCGACCCCTTGGTAAGCACTCATCACGCGAGTTTCGCACCGAGCGGCAGAGACGTCACCCGGTTTATCGACCGTCCCGGTGTCTGCAGGCGACCGTTGGTCTGTTCACTTCGTCACGATCACGGTGCTCTTCGCCACGCCGGATCGGATCTCCGTACCCACCCGGCGAGAGAGCAGGTCATCGAGGCGCTCGAGCGGCCCGACCCGAGCGCGGCCCACCGCGACCCTGAGGCTGCGGGCTGTCTCACACCACCACCCGGAGGTCTTCCTCATGTCCAGTACCGACCCCGTGTCACCAACGTTCGTGGTCAGTACAGCCAGCCGGAGCACAAGCCCCCGGCCCGACGGCGCACGAGGGAGGCCTGGCGAACCAGGTGGTCGCGCTCGGCGAGGTTCGTGGCCCGGCCAGCGGCGTCAGCGTAGCTCGTGGCGGCGGCAGGCAGGTCGCCCCCCAGCTCGTGCAGGTAGCCCCGGACCGCGTGCCACCGGTGCCGCTCGCCGAGTACCTCACGCAGCCGGTCGGTCTCGCGCAGACCGGCGGCCGAGCCGAGGACGTGCCCGACCGCGACCGCCCGTGCCAGCACGGCAGCCGGATCCCCGCGCACCGGGTCGTCGGTAAGGGCCACCAGGTCGTCGTACCAGGCAAGGATCTGCGGCCAGTCGGTCTCCCCGGCGGATGCCGCGTCGTCGTGCAGGGCGGCGATGGCGGCCTCGATCTGGTAGCGGCCGATGCGCTCGGCCCCCAGCGCCGACTGCAGCAGGCGCACGCCCTCGGCGATCTGGCGTGTGTCCCACCGTCCGCGGTCCTGCCGGTCCAGCGGGATGATCCGCCCCTCGGCGTCGAGACGCGCCGGGAGCCGTGCGTGGCCCAGCAGCATCAGCGCGAGCAGCCCGCGCGCCTCCGGTTCCTCGGTGGCAAGGGTGAGCTGTCGAGTGAGGCGAATCGCCTGACCGGCCAGGTCGACCCGGCCACCATGTCCGGCTGTGTACACGAGGTAGAGCACGCGAAGCACAACAGCGACGTCGCCGGGCCGGCCTAGGCGGGCCTCGTACAGAGTGCGTTTGGCGCGACTGATCCGCTGCGCCATCGTCGCCTCCGGCACGTAGAAGGCTTCGGCGATCTCCCGGGTGGTGAGGCCCCCGACGGCGCGGAGGGTCAGCGCCACCTGGGAGGCCGGTGTGAGATCGGGGTGGCAGCAGCAGAAGAGCACGAAGAGGGTGTCGTCACCCTCCTCGGTCTCTTCCGGCCGGGCCTCCGCGTGCGCCTTCTCCTCACGGCGGTGACGGGCGGCCGCGCTGCGACGCTCGTCGACCAAGCGCCGGGTGGCCACCGTGGTCAGCCAGGCCCGGGGGTTCTGCGGCGGGTGCTCGGGCCACACGCGCAACGCCTCCACCAGTGCCACCTGGAGCGCGTCCTCGGCGACGTCGAAGTCCTCCCCTCGCCGGACCAAGCCCGCGAGCACCCGCGGAACGAGGGCACGCAGCGTGTCCTCGTCCAACGCCGGAACCGGCTCGACCATGTCGCTCAGTCGCCCGCCGGCGCGCCGGACATGACCTCCCGGACATCGATCCATTCGTACATCGGCGTGCCGCCCGGACCGGGCTCGGATGAGACGTAGGCCGCGAACTCCACTGCGCGCTGGTGCGACTCAACATCAACCATGTACCAGCCCGCCACGAGATCACTGGTCTCAGGAAACGGGCCGTCGGTGATGACGGGCGCGGCTTCCGGACCGCCGTAGCGTACCCATGTGCGCGCGGGCGTCAGCGCCTGCGCGTCAACGACCGACCCCCCGTTCTCTTCCAGCCACGCGTCGACGTTGCGAAGGAACGCCATGTGCGCCTCCACGTCCTCGGGCCCCCACTGGTCCAGTGGGGGCACAGCACGGTGCGGCTCCGGACCGCCCCGGTAGTGCTTGAGCAGCAGGTACTTCGGCATGGTTGCCTCCTGTGTCGTGGGCCGCGCCTGCCGTGGCCCTTCACCTGGTGAGCGGAGCCGGTCAGGCCTTCTCGACATGAAACCACTGACATCGCCGAAAAGGGTAGGACGCCGGGGCCGCTGACCCTCTGCATGTAGCTTGACTACGTTGACGGCACCTCAAGCTGTACCGGTTCGGTCGCGGTGAGCAGGGCGTGCTGCTCACGCAGCCCCACGAGTCGGAGCCACTGCCCCTCTGGCGCTTCAAGAACCCAGGGGTGGCCCGCGAGAGTGCCGACTCCACCCGCGCCCGCCGCTACGCCAACCACCGGGGTGGCAGGAAGTACGACGGACCGGTACCCGCCGACCAGCGCGGTCGGAGCGGGGCCCACGGCCGCGCCGAGCTGCCGCGCCAGGAGGAAGACCCGGTCAAGGCCGCAGCCGCCCTGATCTTCAAGGCAGCCTGGGATGCCGTAGAGCAGGTGAGCGAGTACACGGCGCTGCGTGACGCTCACCGTGAGGCCTACGGCTGAGGTACTGCCGGTCCCCTCAGTGCCCTCCGGAACACATTCCGGTTCTGGCCAATCCGCGCTCCTGGGTGCGACGAAGACCCTTTGAAAGTGCGGCCCGAGCTCGCCTCCATCGCCCACTCGAACGCAGCACCCACCTACC
>JBDTBX010000183.1:0-7356 GCA_039923915.1 Nostocoides sp.
CGTGCCAAAAGCCGCGGGCTGCTCTTCTACCGGCTACTCCAACAAGCCGTGAACACCGGCCCGCACCCGCTGACCGACTTGATCAATCCGCCCAAAACTGACTTCACTTAAGCGGATATGCAGAACATATGTCTAGTGCGATGGCGAGCGAATTGACCTGCAGCGTAATTGAATTCGTTCGTGAGCAGGTCGACAAGGGGACGATGCAGACCCTGGGGATGGCATACCCTTCGGACATGACGAACCCGACCACGAATCACCAGGTCCGCCTCGACTCCCGCCCGGTCGGCCTACCGACGGTCGAGAACTGGAAGTTCACCGAAGAACCGGTCCCAGAACCGGCCGCGGGGGAGTTCGTCGTCAGGGTCACCGACATCTCGCTCGACCCCGCGATGCGGGGCTGGATGAACGCCGGCAAGTCCTACATCCCGCCGGTCGAGGTCGGCTCGGTCATGCGCGCGGGCGCCGTGGGCAGGGTCACCGCATCGGCCAACGACGGGTTCGCCGTCGGCGACTCGGTCTACGGGTCGTTCGGCGTGCAGGAGTATGCCGTGTCGTCCGGCCGGGGCGTCGAGAAGGTCGACAGCACCCTCGTCCCGGCTGCGACCTATCTCGCGGCCCTCGGCATGCCCGGCATGACTGCCTACTTCGGCCTGCTGGACGTCGGCCGGCTGAAGGACGGCGACACCGTCCTCGTGTCCGGCGCCGCCGGCGCCGTCGGCAGCGTCGTCGGCCAGATCGCCAAGATCAAGGGCTGCCGGGTCATTGGCATCGCCGGCGGGGCCGACAAGTGCGGCTGGTTGACCGGCGAGCTCGGCTTCGACGTCGCCATCGACTACAAGGGTCAGGACGTCAAGGCCGCCCTGCGCGACGCTGCGCCCCATGGGGTCGACGTCTACTTCGACAACGTCGGCGGCGAGATCCTCGACATCGCCTTGACCCGACTGGCTCGCGGCGCCCGCGTCGTCATCTGTGGCGCCGTCTCCCAGTACAACGCGACCGAGAAGGTCACCGGGCCCTCCAACTACCTCGCTCTGCTCGTCGCGCGCGCCTCGATGATCGGCATGGTCGTCTTCGACTACGCCGATCGCTACCCCGAGGCCGTCGCCGCCATGTCGACCTGGCTGGCCGAGGGCAAACTCGTCTCCCGCGAGGATGTCGTCGAGGGCACGGTCGCCGACTTCCCCGATGTGCTCCTGCGGCTGTTCACCGGCGCCAACACCGGCAAGCTGGTGCTGGCCCTGCGCTAGGGCTCGGTCAGGCGGGCACGGCGATCGCCGCGTCCAGGGCGATGGTGACCATCTCGGAGAACGTCGTCTGGCGTTCCTCGGCGGTCGTCTCCTCCTTGGTGATCAGGTGGTCGGACACGGTCATGATGCCCAGCGCCCGTCGTCCGAACTTCGCGGCCAGCGTGTAGAGCGCCGCTGCCTCCATCTCGACCCCGAGGACGCCGTACTCCGCGGTCCGCATCAACAGGTCGGGGCGGTCGTTGTAGAACAGGTCGCCGGAGAACACCTGGCCGACGTGGACCGTCAGCCCGGCCCCCTCGGCGGCGTCCACGGCGGCTCGGAGCAGCGCGTAGTCGGCGGTCGGCGCGTAGTCGATGCCGTGGAAGCGCAGCCGGTTCATCTGCGAGTCGGTGCTGGCGGACATCGCGACGATCACGTCGCGGAGCTTGACCGCCTCGCCCAGCGCGCCGCAGGTCCCGACCCGGATCAGGGTCTGCACGTCGTACTCGGTGAACAGCTCGGTCGCATAGATCGACGCGGAAGCCTGGCCCATCCCGGATCCCTGGACGGAGATCCGCTCACCACCGAAGGTGCCGGTGAAGCCGAGCATGTTCCGGACCTCGGTGTAGCAGGTCACGTCGGACAGGAAGGTCTCCGCAATCCACTTGGCCCGCAACGGATCTCCGGGAAAGAGCACCCGCGGTGCGATCTGGCCCTGCGCGGCAGCGATGTGTTGGCTCATGCCGGGATGCTGCCACACCGAGGACGAGGCCCGTCCGTATGCCGCGTGGCCCGATGTATCAGGGCGGCTCGGCGAGCCTCTGTCCCAGTATGACCGTCACCACTACGCGGCCCCAGCAGGTCACCGTCGACCTCGCCGACCTGGGCACCCCCTACCTCGACCTGGACGTGTCCGTCGCCGTGGCGAACCTGCGAGCCATCCAGCTCGCGCTGCCCGGTGCGGCGATCCACTACGCCGTCAAGGCCAACCCCGATCCCGTTCTTCTGCGGCGGCTGTCTGCCGCTGGTGCCTCGTTCGACGTGGCGAGCCCGGTCGAGGTGCGTGCCGCAGTCGCGGCCGGAGCCTCGCCTGCCGACCTCGTCTACAGCAACCCGGTCAAGCGGCGCGGCGACGTCGTCACGGCCTACGGACGGGGCGTCCGGCTGTTCGTCGTCGACTCGGCCGAGGAGGTCCAGAAGGTCGCCACCTCGGCCCCCGGCTCGGCGGTCCTGTGCCGTCTCGTGACGAGCGGGGAGGGTTCGGACTGGCCCCTGTCGCGCAAGTTCGGCTGCAGCACGACCGAGGCGATCGCCATCCTGCGCAGCGCCGCGGCGCTGGGCCTGGATGCGGCGGGTGTGAGCTTCCACGTCGGGTCCCAGCAGCGCGACCCCGGCCGCTGGGTGGCGCCGATCGCCGCCGCTGCACGCGTCTTCACCGAGCTGCGCCGGCACGGACTGAACCCCACCACGGTCGACATCGGTGGCGGCTTCCCGGCGAGCCACGAGGGCGCGGCCCCGGAGCTCGCTGCCTACGGACGGGCCATCCAGACCGCCGTCCGAACCTACTTCCCCGAGCGCCATCCACGGCTCATCGCCGAACCCGGCCGCGGCATCGCCGGCGATGCCGGCTCCGTCGTGAGCACGGTCATCGCCGTCGTCTGGCGGGGGAGCAGGCGGTGGGTCTACCTCGACGCGGGCGTCTTCACCGGGCTCGTCGAGACCCTCGAGGAGGCGATTCGCTATCGGATCGAGACGAGCGCCGACGGCGGTCCGACCGGTCCGGCCGTCCTCGCCGGCCCGACCTGCGACAGCGCCGACGTGATGTACCAGCACACCCCGGTGCACCTGCCGCTCGCGCTGGGCGAGGGCGACATCGTCCGGCTGCTCAGCGCCGGCGCCTACACGACCTGCTACTCCACCGTCGGCTTCAACGGGTTCGCCCCGATGGGTTCCATCGTCGCCTGAGGGCCCACTGGTCGAGGTCCCGGCATACGATCGCGGTCGTGAGCAACGGACCGGAGTTTCAGGTGACCTACTGGCGCGAGCTGCCCTCGATGGTCGTCGTCCGCCACGGCGACACCGTCGGTGACCCCGTCCAGAAGAAGACGCTGGCCCCGCGGTTCCAGGAGACCATCGACGAGGCCGCGATGCGACTCGGCGAGGTCGACAGCGAGGCCTACCTCGAGGGCTGGCGGCGAGGGGACTGGGCTCCGATCGACGGGGGAGAAGCCGACGGCGCGGTCGAGCGACTGGTCACCGAGCTCGAGGGGCAGTGGGACGACGCCCGCCTCACTGCTTACCTCGACGCGCTCGGTCCGGCGGCCGGCTGATGGCCTACGACGAGCAGGTCGCCGACGACATCCAGATGATCCTGTCCGGCGAACCCGACGTGACCGAGAAGAAGATGTTCGGCGGCCTCGCCTTCCTCGCCGGCGGGGTCATCGCGATCACGGCAAGCGGCCGGGGCGGGCTGATGGTCCGCGTCGACCCAGCCGAGCGCGGGGACCTGCTCAAACGCCAGCACGTGGAACCGGTCGTCATGCGCGGCCGGGAGGCAGCCGGGTTCGTCCGGGCCCGCGAGGGCTCCTACGCGAGCGAGGACGACCTCCGCGGCTGGGTCGAGCGAGGCCTTTCGGCCGCGCGCGCCGCCTCCTGACCGGACCCGCCTCGTAGGATCGCCCGTATGCCGCAACCGGAGTCCGCCGATGACCTCGCCGGCGTCCGGGACGGCTTCGAACGGCTCTGGACCCCGCACCGGCTGGTCTATGTGACGGGGGAACGGCCCAGCCAGGAGGCCGGGCACGGCTGCCCGTTCTGTGCGGCCCCCGCCAGGACCGACGAAGAGGGGCTCGTCGTCCACCGCGGCGAGCACTGCTACGTCGTCGTGAACCTGTTCCCCTACAACCCGGGCCACGTCCTCATCTGCCCCTATCGGCACGTCTCCCTCTACGTCGACCTCACCGACGAGGAGACGGCCGAGTTCACCGCCCTCACCAAGGCCGCCATGGGTGCCATCGACACGGAGTCGGCCCCCATGGGCTACAACATCGGGATGAACCAGGGCGAGGTCGCGGGGGCCGGCGTCGCGGCCCATCTCCATCAGCACGTCGTGCCGCGGTGGGGTGGCGACGCGAACTTCCTGCCGATCGTCGCGCAGACCAAGGCACTGCCGATGCTGCTCGAGGATGTCCGGGCGAGGTTGGCGAAGGCCTGGCCGACGGATCAGTAGTCTGGGGCCACCATGCTCAACCGTTACGCGCGCGCGTTCTTCACGACGCTGCTGACCCCCGTCGCCAAGGTGTTCCTCAAACTCGGGATCAGCCCCGACATCGTCACCGTCGTCGGCACGTGCGGGGTCAGCGTAGGCGCCCTGGCGTTCTATCCCCGGCACGAGTTCCTCATCGGCACCATCGTCATCACCGCCTTCGTCTTCTCCGACACGATCGACGGGATCATGGCGCGCACGTCGGGTCGGTCGAGCAACTGGGGCGCCTACCTCGATTCCACGCTCGATCGGGTGGGTGACGCGGCCGTCTTCGGCGGGCTCGTCCTCTGGTATGCCGGTGACGGCCACCAGCCCTACATGGCCGGTTTGGCGCTGGCCTGCCTCATCCTCGGCAGCGTCGTCTCCTACGCGAAGGCCCGCGCCGAGGGCCTCGGCTACACCGCCAACGTCGGCATCGCCGAGCGCGCGGACCGGCTGGTGGCGGTCCTCGCGACGACGGGGCTCGTGGGCTGGTTCCTGCCCGAGATCGTGCTCACGGTCGTCCTGTCGCTGCTCGCCCTGGCCAGCCTGATCACCATCTTCCAGCGGATCCTCACCGTCCGCCGCCAAGCCTTGGATGCCGCGAGCTCCGCCGCGGCCTCGGCCTGACCGGAGAGCGACCCATCGTGCTAGCAGGCGTCCCGGCCATCGCCGACGCGGTGACGACCGGCGGCTTCCGGGCCGGCTGGTCGGTCGTCCGACGGCTGCCCGAGCGCACGGCATACACCGTGTTCGACGCTGCGGCGGTCCTCACCCACGCCCGGGGCGGCACGAGCATCGACCGGCTCCGTTCGAACTACGCGCGGGTGCGGCCCGAGCTCGAGGCGGACGCCTTGGAAGACCTCGTCAGGGCGGGAGTCCGGTCCTACCTGCGCTACTGGTGCGACGCGTTCCGGCTGCCCGACCTCACGCCCGACCAGATCCGCGAGCGGGTGCGCTGCGAGGGCGATGGGCCGGTCCGCGCCGACCTCGCAGCGGGGCGGCCGGTCCTCGCGTTCCTCGGACACATGGGCAACTGGGACATGGCGGGGGCGTGGTGCACCGTCGACCTCGGACCGGTCGTCACGGTGGCCGAGCGGCTCAAGCCGGAGAAGGTGTATGCCGAGTTCCTGGCCTTCCGCGAGCGGCTCGGCATGCGGATCCTGCCGCTGACCGGTGGCGGCAACGTCATGGCCGAGCTGCGGGAGGCGCTGCGCGAGCCGATCGTGCTGCCGCTGTTGGCCGATCGCGACCTGACCAAGGGTGGCATACCGGTGACCCTGCTGGGGTACGACGCGTCGGTGGCCGCCGGACCCGCGGCGCTGGCCGTCGCGACGGGCGCGGCGCTGCACCCGGTGACGATCCACTACGAGCCGGCCCCCGACCTGCCGTCACGCTGGCGCACCATCATCTGCTTCCACCCAGCGGTCACCGACCCGGCCACCGGGCCCACCCGCGAGCGGGTCACGGCGATGAGCCAGGCCTGTGCCGATGCCCTGTCGGAGGGGATCCGCGAGCACCTCGTCGACTGGCACATGATGCAACGGATCTTCACAGCCGATCTCTCGCCGCGCTCCGCCGAGGTGCCGTCGTGAGGATCGGGATGGTCTGCCCCTACTCGTTCGACGTGCCCGGTGGGGTGCAGTTCCACGTGCGCGACCTCGCCGAGCACTTCACGGCCGCCGGCCACCACGTGTCGGTCCTCGCGCCGGCCGACGACGACACCCCGCTGCCGCCCTACGTCGTCTCGAGCGGCCGCGCCGTCCCCGTCCGATACAACGGGTCGGTGGCCCGGCTCACCTTCGGCCCGATCACCTCGGCCCGGGTCAACCGGTGGGTCGACGACGGCGAGTTCGACGTCATCCACCTCCACGAGCCGGTGACGCCGAGCGTCTCGATCCTCGCCCTCTGGGCCGCCACGGCGCCCGTGGTCGCGACCTTCCACACGAGCAACCTCCGGTCCCGGGCGATGCAGGCCGCCTACCCGCTCCTCCGCCCGTCCCTGGAGAAGATCCTCGGCCGGATCGCCGTCTCGGAGGACGCCCGCCGCACCGTCACCTCCCACCTCGGTGGCGACGCCGTCGTCATCCCGAACGGCGTCAACACCGACGTCTTCGCCCGGGCCGCGACCCGTCCGGATTGGCTCGGCACGCCCGAGGCGCCGACGATCGGCTTCCTCGGCCGGATCGACGAGCCTCGCAAGGGCCTGCCCGTGCTTGGGGCCGCCATGCCGGCGATCCTCGCCGCCCACCCCCGGACCCGGTTGCTGGTCGCCGGGCCGGGCGACGTCGAGGCCGCGCGCCAGCGGCTGGACCCGGTCACCCAAGCGGCCACGACGTTCCTCGGGGCGGTGAGCGATGCCGAGAAGGCCAGCATGTTGGCCTCGATATCGGCGTATGCCGCGCCGCACACCGGCGGCGAGAGCTTCGGCATCGTCCTCGTCGAGGCGATGGCAGCCGGGGCGCCCATCGTCGCGAGTGACCTGCCGGCCTTCGTCCGGGTGTTGGGCGAGGGGCCGGCCGGCGTGACGTTCCGCAACGAGCAGACCGAGGACCTGGCCCGGGTGATCGTGTCGGTCCTCGGCTCCCCGGCCCAGCAGGCGAGGCTGCGGACCGCGGGCCGTCTGCGGGCCGTCGACTTCGACTGGTCCACGGTCGCGCGCGACATCATGGCGGTCTACGAGACGGTCATCTTCGCCGCCCGGGTCGCCCGCGAGGACCTCGCCACCGAGAGCCGCCGCCCGCGCCTGTTCCGCCCGCTCGGACGGACCGACGGATGAGGACCCGACGACGGAGGACTGACCAGTGAGCCCTACCGGTGACATCCTCGTCGTCGTCCTCACGGTGCTCCTCTGCACCGCGTGGTTCCTTTCCTACTCCGCCT
>JBDTBX010000184.1:0-8112 GCA_039923915.1 Nostocoides sp.
CCACCGCGCCAAGCAACGCCCCAGCCTCCGCCGAGACCAGGCCAGCCCCCTCGAGGGCTCACTCATCGACCTCTTCCACACCCGACTCGACCACCCCGAATACCACCGCAACGCCGCCGGACGCCCAGCCCTGCACCACATCCGCTGGCTCGCGTCCTGACCGGCATACGGGAGGGCCTCGACCTTGCGGCCGGGGCCCTCCCCAAGTGGCTCAGACCTGCGCGCGGGTCTCGATGGCGGTGAGGATCTCGGCGATCGCGTCCTCGACGGGCACGCCGTTCTTCTGGGAGCCGTCGCGGTAGCGGAACGAGACAGCGCCCTTGGAGCGGTCCTCCTCGCCTGCGATGAGGACGTAGGGCACCTTGTCCTTGCTGGCGTTGCGGATCTTCTTGGGGAACCGGTCGTCGGAGGCGTCCAGCTCGACGCGAATCCCCTTGGCCTGCATACGATCCAGCACGTCCTGGACGTACGGGTTGAACTCCTCCGCGACCGGGATCCCTAGGACTTGGACCGGGGAGAGCCAGACCGGGAAGGCGCCGGCGTAGTGCTCGACGAGGACCCCGATGAACCGCTCGATGGAACCAAACTTCGCGGAGTGGATCATGACCGGCTGCTGACGACTGCCGTCGGCCGCTTGGTACTCCAGCCCGAAGCCCTTGGGCTGGTTGAAGTCGTACTGGATCGTCGACATCTGCCAGGTTCGCCCGATCGCGTCCCGGGCCTGGACCGAGATCTTCGGACCGTAGTAGGCCGCGCCACCGGGGTCGGCCACGAGCTCCAGACCGGAGTCCTCGGCGACCTTCTGGAGCACCGCCGTCGCCTCGGCCCACTCCTGGTCGGTGCCGATGAACTTGTCCTTGTTCGAGTCGTCCCGGGTCGACAGCTCGAGGTAGTAGTCGTTGAGCCCGAAGTCACGAAAGAGGCTCAGACAGAAGTTCAGCAGGTGCTTGATCTCGGCAGGCGCCTGCTCCTTGGTGACGTAGGAGTGCGAGTCGTCCTGGGTCATGCCCCGCACGCGGGTGAGCCCGTGGACCACCCCGGACTTCTCGTTGCGGTAGACGCCGCCGAACTCGAACAGCCGCAGCGGCAACTCACGGTAGGAGCGCCCGCGCGACCGGAAGATCAGGTTGTGCATGGGGCAGTTCATCGCCTTGAGGCGGTAGGAGGCGTTCTCCATCTCCATGGCCGGGAACATGCTGTCGGCGTAGTACGGCAGGTGACCGGAGGTGTGGAACAGGCCGTCCTTGGAGATGTGCGGCGTCCCGACGTACTGGAATCCCTCTTCGATGTGCCGACGCCGGACGTAGTCCTCCATCTCCCGCTTGATCACCCCGCCCTTGGGGTGGAAGACGGCCAGGCCGGACCCGAGCTCGTCGGGGAAGGAGTAGAGGTCGAGCTCGGCGCCCAGCTTGCGGTGATCGCGCTTCTCGGCCTCGGCCAGGCGATCCAGATAGGCCCTGAGCTCGTCCTTGCTGGGCCACGCGGTGCCGTAGACCCGCTGCAGCTGAGGGTTCTTCTCCGAGCCGCGCCAGTATGCCGCGGCGCTGCGCATCAGCTTGTAGGCGTTGCCGAGCACCTTGGTCGAGGGCACGTGCGGGCCGCGGCACAGGTCGCCCCAGGCGCGGGTCCCGTCCTTGCGGACGTTGTCGTAGATGGTCAGCTGCGCCCCGCCGACTTCGACTGCCGCCCCCTCCGCGGCATCGTCGGCCGCGCCACCCTTGAGGCCGATCAGCTCGCACTTGTACGGCTCGTCCTTGAGCTCGACGAGCGCGTCGGAGTCGGAGATCTCGCGGCGGACAAAGGTCTGGCCCTCGTTGATGATCCGCTGCATGACCTTCTCGAGGGACGACAGGTCGTCGGGGGTGAACGGGGTCTCGACGTCGAAGTCGTAGTAGAAGCCGTCGCGGATCGGCGGACCGATGCCGAGTCGGGCCGACGGGTGGACTTCCTGAACCGCCTGCGCGAGGACGTGGGCAGCGCTGTGCCGCAACACATTCAACCCGTCCTGCTCCGTGGCGGTCACCGGCTCGACGGTGTCGCCGTCGACCAACACCTGGGCCAGGTCGCGCAACTCGCCGTTGACCCGGGCCACGAGCACCGAACGGTCGCCCTCGAACAGCTCGGCGGCCGTCGTCTGCTCCCGCACCGATCGCTCGCTCCCAGCGACGTGGACGGTGATCTGGGCAGACACGAGGTCACTCCTGGCGATGGTGAGAAGGGGCGGCAAGCGACCGCGCGGCATACGACTGCAACTGTATCGAGCAGGTGAGCCCCGGTTCACTCCGGTTTCGGCGCCGTGGCCCGGACCGATGACGACGGCCGCCGATTGCCCCGCGGCCGAACTCGCCAGCTGAGGGACCGTATGCTGCCCGCGTGACGACGCCAGCCGGCGCTGCGGACATCGCCGTCCGGGACGCCCTTGCCGAGCCGATGGACCGGGCCCGCCGTGGCTGGGTGACCCGGATGACGGTCGCCGTCGTCGGGCTCAATGCCGGCTTCTTCGGTCCGCTCCAGGTCCTCCTGGCCCAGCAGGTCGCGGCCTTCACACCGGGCCACAAGGAGAGCACGCTGGCCCTGGTGACCGGCACCGGCGCGACGATCTCCCTGATCGGCAACCCGGTGTGGGGAGCGCTGTCGGACCGGACGACGGGTCGGTTCGGCCGACGGATGCCGTGGATTGCCGGCGGGGCGCTGCTCGGGGCGGCAGCCCTGGTCGTGCTCGGCCTGGCCGGCTCGATCGCCACCGTCATCCTGGGTTGGTGCCTCGTCCAGGCCGGGCTCAACGCGATGCTGGCCGCCACCACCGCCGCGATCCCCGACCTCGTCCCCGTTCGGCAACGGGCCGCGGTCGGCGGCTGGGTCGGGGTCGGCCAGACGATGGGGGTCGTGGCCGGCACCGGGATCGCCACGGCCGTCGACGGCGTCCGCGCGGGCTACCTCACCCTCGCGGCGCTCGTCATCGCCACCGCACTGGTCTTCGTGGTGCGGACCGGGGACGTGCCGCTGCGTGCGGATCAGCGGCCCCGCTTCTCCCTTGGCGCAATGCTCCGGTCGTTCTGGGTCGACCCACGCCAGCACCCTGACTTCGCCTGGGCCTGGCTCACCAGGTTCCTCGTCAACGTCGGAAACGCGATCGGGACGCTGTACCTCCTGTACTACCTCGGCGACGCAGTCGGGATCGAGGATCCCAAGACCGGGGTCTTCGTGCTCATCCTCGTGTATGCCGGGTGCCTCGTCGCGACGACTGTCGTCGCCGGGCTGTGGTCGGACCGGATCGGCCGGCGCAAGCCGTTCGTCATCCTGTCCGGCGCCGTGACGGCCGTCGCCTCCTCGGTCCTCGCACTGTTCCCGACCTGGCCCGCGGCGGTGACCGGCGCAGTCATCCTCGGCATCGGGTTCGGGGTCTACACCTCGGTTGACTTCGCCTTGGTGACCCAGGTCCTGCCATCGGCCGACGCCGAGCCAAGGACCTCGGGGTGATCAACATCGCGAACAGCCTCCCCCAGGTGCTCGCCCCGGTGATCGCGGCGCCGGTCCTCGCCCTCTTCGCGACACGCGTGGCCGGCTATCGCGCGCTCTACCTGCTGGCCGCGGTCGTGGCCGTCGTCGGGAGCCTGCTCGTGACCCGGATCCGCGGCGTGGACTGACCCCCTCAGATGGTGATGAGCCTGGGCTCCAAGCGTTCCTCGACTGCTGTGTCACCGTCGCGGGTCACGATGTAGGCGCCCTTGCCCGGGATCTCGGTGACCGCCTCGACGATCTCGGTGCCGCGATAGACGATGCCCACACCGTCGTCGGTGCAGTGCGTCGTCCCGATCGTGCCGGCGCCGACGAGCTTGTGGACGAGGGGACGGCGCCGCTCCTCGTTGTCGTAGTGGACGCCGTTGGCATACGGCAGGAAGGCCAGGCCGTTGGTGACCGGCCGCAGGTCCAGCCCGAAGGAGTCGGTCGTCCCGCCCTCGTACCAGCAGATCGACCCGGCCGAGACGCCGGCGAGCACGACGCCTGCCTGCCAGGCCGCGCGCAGGTCACTGCCGAAGTCGTGGACACCCCACACCGCAAGGAGATTGGCGACCGAGCCCCCCGTCACCCAGACGGCATCCTGCTCGAGCAGGGCGCCTCGCATGTCGTCGTGGTTGGGCATCGTGAAGTGTCGGAACTCGGTGAGGTCGAAGCCGGCGACTCGGGCCGCCTCGAACATCCGGTGCGCGTAGAACTCCTGGTCGCCGATCGCCGTCCCGACGTAGCCCACCTTCGGGCGACGCCCGGAGACCCCGGAGAGCTCGACCGCGTGGTGGACGAGCACGTTGAACTCCAGCATGGTCCGCTCGCCCATGCGAAGGCCGCCGGAGGTCGCGAGGATCGTGGGCGCGTCAGCAGGCATGCCGAGGATCGTATGCCGTGCTCAGGACAGGGTGAGCACGAGGTGCTCGGTCTCCGGGTTCTTGTGCGACGGCAACCCAGCGACGATCGCCGCACCCGACCTGCCGCGGGTGATCTCGACGGTCGAGGGCAGCAGTACCGGCTTCTTGAACCAGATCTGCGACGTCGACGGGTCGGCGGCAGCGTTGCTGACCGCCGCGATGGTGCGCGCACCAGTCCACATGCCGTGGGCGATGGCACGTGGGAATCCCATCGCCTTGGCCGTCAGCAGGTGCAGGTGGATCGGGTTGACGTCACCGCTGACCGCGGCATACCGACGACCGATGTCGCCCGGAATCCGCAGCACCGCAACGGGATCGCCGCCCGGCAGGTCCGGGGCCGCGGCTTCCTGCGGCGCGTCGGGGTTCGACCGGCCACGGCTCAGGTATGTGGAGCGGCCCCACCAGACCGCCTCCCCCGCCACGTCTACTTCCGCGACGAGGTCGACGAGACGGCCCTTGGCGTGCGGACGCAGATCGGTCGCCGAGACGGTGATGTCGAGGACGTCGTCGGCCGTGAGACGCCGGTGCACGGTGATCGTGTTGGCGAGGTGGACCATGCCGGGCAGCGCCATCGGGAAGTCGCGCGCCGACATGACCGCCGCCTGCAGCGGGAACCCGAGGATGTGCGGATACGTGTGCGGCAGGACGTCGCTCACGCCGAACCCACACACCCGCTGATAGGCCAGTAGGTGCCCCCGGTCGACCCTGACGCCTTCGAGCCGGAGCGATCGGTCGGGCAGCGCCGAACCCTTCTTCCCGTATGCCGTGAGCGCCGAGGTCGCGAAGATCCGCGCCAACGACGGGGCCGACGTCAACGTGGTGACCGCCACGCTCACGCCCCCAACAGGCTCTGGCCGCAGACCCGGACGACGTTGCCGGTGACCCCGGCGTTGGCATCCTGGCTGAACCAGGCGATCGTCTCGGCGACGTCGACCGGCAGGCCGCCCTGCTGGAGCGAGTTGAGCCGACGGCCGACCTCGCGCGTGCCGAGCGGGATCTTGGCGGTCATCTCGGTCTCGATGAACCCGGGAGCGACGGCGTTGACCGAGATCCCGCGCTTGCGCAGCGTCGGGTCGGAGCCGAGCGCCTGGGTCAGTCCGACGATGCCGGCCTTGGACGCGGCGTAGTTGCTCTGGCCGCGGTTGCCGGCGATGCCCGCGATCGAGGCGACGAGCACCATGTGCCCACCGTCGCGCAGACCTCCCGTCGCCAGGATCGCCTCGTTCATCCGCAGGATCGCCATCAGGTTGACGTCCAGGACCGAGCGCCACCGCGCCTCGTCGGTGTTGGCGAGCAGCTTGTCGCGGGTGATGCCGGCGTTGTGGACGACGATGTCGAGCCCGCCGTGACGAGAGTTGGCGTGGTCGACGATCCGCTGACCGGCGTCGGCAACCGTCACGTCCAGCTGGAGCGCGGTGCCGCCGATGGCGTTGGCCACCTTGGCGAGGGCATCGCCGGCGGCCGGGATGTCGACAGCCACGACGGTTGCCCCGTCGCGAGCCAGCACCTCGGCGATCGCGGCGCCGATGCCACGAGCGGCACCGGTCACGACGGCGACCTTGCCGGCGAGCGGGCGCGCCCAGTCACCGGGCTCGGTCGGCGAGCCGGCACCCACGGTCACGACCTGACCGGAGACGTAGGCCGACCGGCCCGAAAGCAGGTATCGGATGGTCGCGTCGACGTTGGCGTCGTCGCCCTCACCTACGAGGACCAGGTTGGCGGTGCCGCCACGGCGCAGCTCCTTGCCGATCGACCGGGTGATGCCCTCGAGCGCCCGACGAGCGGCACGTTGCGCCGGCGAGGTAGCGGCCTCGGGGGGCCGACCGATGATGACGACGCGAGCGCTGGCGCCCAGGCTCTTGAGGGTCGGCGCGACGATGGCGCGCAGCGACTCGAGGTCCTCCGGGTGCTCGATCGACGAGAGGTCGGCGATGACCGCACCCACCGAACCGGTGGCGGGCGCCTCATGGACGACCTCCAGGTGGAGCGACGTGAGCATCGAGGCGATGTGCGCCGCGAGCGGGGCGTCACCGTGACCGGCCACGACGACCGTGCCCTCGATCAGTGGCGCGCTCGGCGAATACCGGCGCAGCCGAACGGGATGTGGCAGGCCCAGGCTCCCGACGACCTTCTTGCCGAGGCCGGTGCGGACGAAGTCGCCGTAGAGGTCGCTGGCCATGATCAGGCTCCTTCGAGGATCGCGACGACGCCTTGGCCGCCGGCGGCGCAGATCGAGATGAGCCCGCGCGAACCGGCCCCCTTCTCGTGCAGCATCTTGGCCAGCGAGGCGACGATCCGGCCGCCGGTCGCGGCAAACGGGTGGCCCGCGGCCAGGGAGGAGCCGTTGACATTGAGCTTGCTGCGGTCGATCGACCCGAGCGGCGCGTCCAGGCCCAGCCGGCTCTTGCAGAACTCCGGGTCCTCCCAGGCCTTCATGGTCGCCAGCACGGTCGCGGCGAACGCCTCGTGGATCTCGTAGTAGTCGAAGTCCTGCAGGGCCAGGCTCTGGCGCGCGAGCAGCCGCGGCACGGCATACGCCGGAGCCATGAGCAGTCCCTCGTCGCCGGAGACATAGTCGACGGCCGCGTCCTGCCCGTCGACGAAGAACGCGAGCGGCGTCAGGCCGTGCTCGCTCGCCCAGGCCTCACTGCCGAGCAGGACCGCGGAGGCGCCGTCGGTGAGCGGCGTCGAGTTGCCCGCAGTCATCGTCGCGCCCTCGCCCTTGCCGAACACCGGCTTGAGCTTGGCGAGCTTGTCGACCGATGAGTCGGCGCGCAGGTTGGCGTCGCGGGTGAGGCCGAGGTAGGGAGTGATCAGGTCGTCGAGGAAGCCGCGGTCGTAGGCCGCGGCGAGATTGTGGTGGCTCGCGGCGGCGAGCTCGTCCTGGGCCTCGCGGGTGATCTCCCACCTGGCGGCGGTGATCGCCATGTGCTCACCCATCGACAGCCCGGTGCGGGGCTCGAGGTTCTGCGGGATCGACGGAAGCAGTTGCTGCGGACGGAACTTGGTCAAGGCCAGGGCGCGCTGCCCGATCGTCTTGGCCCGGTTGGCAGCGAGCAGGGTCTGGCGGAAGTCCTCGTTGAGGGCGAGCGGAGCGTCGGAGCTGGTGTCGGCGCCGCCGGCGATGCCGGAGTCGATCTGGCCGAGCGCGATCTTGTTGGCCACGAGGATCGCGGCCTCGAGGCCAGTGCCGCAGGCCTGCTGGAGGTCGTAGGCCGGGGTGGTGGCCGCGAGGGCGCTCCCGAGGACCGACTCACGGGTCAGGTTGAAGTCGCGGCTGTGCTTGAGCACGGCGCCGGCGACGACCTCGTCGATGTGGGTACCGGCCAGGCCGAACCGGGCCGCCAGGCCGTCGAGGGCGGCGGTGAGCATGTCCTGGTTGGACGCCTTGGCATACGCACCGTTCTGGCGCGCGAAGGGAATCCGGTTGCCGCCGAGAATGGCGGCGCGACGCGGGGTGGAAGCCACGGGATGTCTCCTGGTGCGTGTCTGGGGACTGCGCCGGCGCCCTCTGGAGCGCTGCACACTTACGTGTAACCGACGGTAGCAGGTACCGTTTTCCCCTGCTACCGTCGCGGGTGTGACGACCACCACCGACGGCCGCAGCACCCGCTGGGACCAGCACAGAGTCCAACGCCGGACCGAGCTGGTCAATGCCACGATCCAGGCCATCCGGACCCATGGTGCC
>JBDTBX010000185.1:0-7308 GCA_039923915.1 Nostocoides sp.
ACGTAAGGCGTTCGGGGAACTGACCGCGATCTGACGCGGATCTGTGAAGCAGGCCGGACCACGAGCCGACCCCAGGGACCCGGAACGGGCAGTTGACAGGTCCCTGACAGGCCCGGCCGAAGCACACAGGAACCGCATAGGAGACGTCCAGCCAACGTCCGAGTCGGGGGTGTGTGGTGGAACCAGTAGGAACCACCACCACCGAAAGGCCCTCCCGTGTCCCTCTCGACCCGACACCTTCCCACCGTCCTCGTCGGCGTCACCTCCGCCGCGCTCGCCGCGGTCGTGGCCGTCGGCGTGACCGAGGCGGTCGACCGGTCCCAGACGACGGTCGCGACCTCCTCCTCGGGTTCGGCGCTCGGCGCCGGCTCGAACGGCGGGTACGGAACGCACGGCGGGTACGGCGGGTTCGGAACTAACCCGTATGCCGGGGGCTCCGGTCCGGGCAGCGGCGACGGCTCGACCGGGTCGTCCGGGTCGTCCGGGTCGTCCGGGAACGGGTCCGCCGGGAACGGCTTCCCCGATGGCTTCGGGTTCGGCTCCGGCGGCTCTGATGGCTCAGGCTCCGGCAACGGCTGGAGCGTCGGCTCCTCGTCGACCCCCAACGCGAACGCGACCGCGAGCCAGATCAGCGGGATCGTCGACATCACGACGACCGTCGACTACTCCGCCGGCAAGGCCGCCGGGACCGGGATGATCCTGTCCAGCGACGGCGAGATCCTCACCAACAACCATGTCGTCGACGGCGCCACGAAGATCACCGTGACGGTGCTGTCGACCGGCAAGAACTACACCGCCAAGGTCATCGGCACGAGCCCCACCAACGACATCGCCGTCCTCCAGCTCGCCGACGCGAGCGGCCTGAGGACCGCCAAGCTTGGCACGTCCTCGGGGATCAGCGTCGGCCAGCCGGTCACCGGGGTCGGCAACGCGGGTGACGCTGCCGGCACGTCGGCCTCCCCCGGCGCCATCACGGCACTGGACCAGGCGATCACCGCCTCCGACCAGGGCGGGGCGCACTCCGAGCACCTCACCGGGCTGATCGAGACCGACGCCGACATCCAGGCCGGCGACTCCGGTGGTCCGCTCTACGACGCGTCGGGCGCGGTTCTCGGCATCGACACCGCCGCCCAGGCCAGCGCCCGCAGCGGCGCGACCATCGCCGGCTACGCCATCCCGATCGACCACGCGCTCGACGTCGCCCACCAGATCCTCTCCGGCACCGACAACGCGACGATCCACCAGGGCCTGCCCGCGTTCCTCGGCATCCAGCTGTCGCAGGTCGGCACCGGAACGAGCATCGACGGCGTCGTGGACGGTTCGGCCGCTGCCAAGGCGGGCCTGGCACCGGGCGACACGATCACCGCGATCGGCGGCACCGCAGTGGCCAGCCCGGCCGCGCTCACCGCCGCCATCTCCGCAAACAACCCGGGCGACCGGGTCACGATCGCCTGGACCGACACGAACGGCACCTCCCACACCGCCACCGTCACCCTCGGCGAGGGCCCCGCGGACTGACCGCTGGTCACAACTGCCCACCTGCTGGCGTGCACACGGGAGCAATCGGGCAGTTGTCAACGGCCTGGCTCCTCTGCCGTGCACCCCCAGCCCGGGGCGCACGGCAGACGCACGTCCGGACTCGCCTCCCACATAAAGGGAACAGTTGTACTCTGAACTGACATCCCCCTGCGGAAGGAACGCACGTGACCTACGTCATCGCGCAGCCGTGCATCGACATCGTCGACCGAGCCTGTGTCGACGAGTGCCCGGTCGACTGCATCTACGAGGGCAGCCGGGCGCTCTACATCCACCCCGACGAGTGCGTGGACTGCGGGGCCTGCGAACCGGTGTGTCCGGTCGAGGCGATCTACTACGAGGACGACGTGCCGGAGCAGTGGGGCGGATACACCAAGGACAACGCCGACTTCTTCACCGAGGTTCTGCCGGGCGCCGAGACATCCTTGGGTTCGCCGGGCGGCGCCGCCAAGCTGGGTGCCCTCGGAGTCGATACGCCGCTCGTTGCCGGCTACGTCGCGCCGGACGCATGAGCCCTCGCCCGGCCACTCGGCAGCCCGAGTTCGGCCTGGCGGCGGTCCTGCCGGCGCCTGATCACGCCCCCGGACGACCAGCCAGCCACAGGCCGATCGGGATGCTGACCAGCAGGATGAGGACCAGTCCCCGAAAAGCGTACCGGGCGCCCCGCTGACCGCGCCCGGCGCCGCGTGTGGCGGCGATCAGCGCTGCGAGGGCCACGACGAGTAGGCCTCCGCCGACGTCGACGACCGCGGTCTCGCCCGTGAGCGTCCCGGCGAGAACAGCCGCGTTGCCCACGTTCCACGCCACGAGTTCGCCGAGCAGCGTCCACGGCGGCGGCCGGGTCGAGGCGAGCAGCGCCTGCCCGATGGCCAGACCGACCTGCCCCACCCCGACGACGAGCACGAGGTATGCCGCGGCCCAGGTGGCGTGTTCGGTCGGGGCCGACGCCGTGACGGCGGCGACGAGGCCGCCGGCCACGATCGCGGCCGCCCCGATGAGCAGGCCCGGTGCGACCCGCCGCAGTTCGAGGACTCGCGGGTCCACCTCAGTCGCTGTGCCGGACGAACGCCAGGCGCCAGGCGTCCGGTCCGCGCTGAAGGTACTGGACGTCGAACCCGCCGGGGGTCCTGCGCTCCAGCTGGGCCAGGAGTGGCTTGGGGTCGTGCGGGGCAACGAGGACCAGGCCGCATCCGGGTCGAACGGCGTCGAGGGCGCCGAAGATCGTCGCGTGCCGGATGGCGTGGGGGATGGCGCGGGCGTCGAGCTCCGGGTGGTCGGGGCCGTCCGTCTCGCCGCAGGCGGTGCAGGCAGCTGCCTGCTCGGCCGGCCTCTCGTCGCCGCCGACGATCTCGTGCAGGCCCTCGAGCAGGGCCGCGACCGAGACGAGGGGGTCGCTGACGAGAAGGGGCAGGATCAGGGTGTTCTCCTTGTCGAGGTGGCTGTCGAACAGCACCCGCAGGGCGACGGCGTGGGCCGCCGCCGCCACGGCGGTGGTCGCGCGCTCGATGTCGTCGACGAGCTCGCCGATGACCCGGTGCTCGGCCAGCATGCTCCCGACGAGCAGGCGCCCTTCGGTGATCTCGCTCGCCGCGGCATACAGCGTGGGCTCCTCGGCGAGGGCGTGCGGGAGCAGGTCGTCGCGGCACCACTGGACCAGGCGTCCGCGGGCGACGTCGTCGCCCCAGCCCCAGCGGTCAGCGGCAGCACGGCCCTCGGCAACACCGAGCACGACGTCGACGAGGAGCGACAAGGTGCCGGACATCTGGGCGTGATGCTGCTCGACGGCAGCTGCAGCCTGCGCGTCCGCTTCGGTCGACGAGATCGCAACGGTTGTCACTGGGGCCTCCTGGGTGGGGATCGCGCCGCAGCCGTTGGCCCGACGATCGAGTTTTTGTACACTCTACCCCGTGATAAATCAGCGCGCGTTCGGACCACTCCCGACCCCGCAACCACAGGCACCCCCGGCCTTGTCTTCGACGCGCCAAGCGGTCCTCACCGCCCTGCGGCAAGGGACCACCCCGGTCACCCTCACCGCCCTTGCCACGGCGATGTCGTTGCACGCCAACACGATCCGCGATCATCTCGAGGCGCTCACGACCGACGGACTCGTCACCAGGCACCCTGCCGAACCGTCTGGTCGGGGACGCCCGGCCTGGCTGTACGCAGCGGCCCGGGCAACCACGGCATCGGATCGGTCGACCCGCCCGGAGTATGCCGGTCTGGCGGTCGCCCTCGCCTCCTCCATCGCCGAGCGCAGCGCCGACCCCCGCGCGGACGCCCTCGACGCGGGACAGGCGTGGGGTGCCGAGCTGGCCGCAGCCCACGGAACCCCCGAGCGCCAGACGCCCGCCTCGGCGCGACGAGACGTCGTGTCGCTCCTCGACGACCTCGGCTTCACGCCCCGGACCGACGCGCGGGCCCGCAGCATCCGGCTGACGACCTGCCCGCTGCTCGAGGCTGCCCGGCGACACCCGGACGTCGTCTGTGCCGTCCACCTCGGGATCGTCCGGGGCGCGCTGGCCGGCTGGAGCGCTCCGGAGACGGTCGCCGAGCTCACCCCCTTCTCCGAACCGGGCGCCTGCCGCCTTCACCTGGCTGCGGCTGACGCCGGCGCCGGCGCCGGCGCCGGACCGGCATACAGGAAGTCGGCGGACCGTAGACTCGACCGGTGAGAACCGACATCGCCGTCGACGCGACGGAACGCGCCCGTGACATCCTCGGCGTCTCGCGTATGACGAATCGCGCACTGGCCTCCTGGTTGCACGGACTGCCCGGGGTCGACCAGGTGGGCTGCGAGGGTCGGGCCGCCGCGCTCGGCACCCGCTCGATCAAGACGACCAGCAAGGCCTGGGCCATCGACCTGGCGATCTCGATGATCGACCTGACCACGTTGGAGGGCGCCGACACTCCCGGCAAGGTGCGAGGGCTGGCCGCCAAGGCCCTCTTGCCCGATCCGACCGACAGCAGCACGCCCCGACCCGCAGCGGTCTGTGTCTACGGCGACATGGTCGCGACCGCCAAGGCCGTCCTCGGCGAGAGCGGCGTCAAGGTCGCGGCCGTCGCGACGGCCTTCCCCAGCGGCCGAGCAAGCCTGCCGGTCAAGCTCGCCGACACCCGCGATGCCGTCGCGGCAGGCGCCGACGAGATCGACATGGTCATCGACCGGGGCGCCTTCCTGGCGGGCGACTACCTCACCGTGTTCCACCAGATCACCGAGGTCAAGGCGGCCTGTGCCAGAGCGGATGGAACACCCGCCCGGCTCAAGGTGATCATGGAGACCGGCGAGCTGGTCACCTACGACAACGTGCGGCGCGCGAGCTGGCTCGCCATGTTGGGCGGCGGCGACTTCATCAAGACCTCGACCGGCAAGATCTCTCCGGCCGCGACCCTCCCGGTCACCCTCATCATGCTCGAGGCGGTCCGCGACTGGCGCGCTGCCACCGGCGAGATGGTCGGCGTCAAGCCAGCCGGCGGCATCCGGACCAGCAAGCAGGCGATCACGTTCCTCGTGGCCGTCAGCGAGGTCGCGGGTGAAGACTGGCTCGACAACCACTGGTTCCGCTTCGGCGCGTCGAGCCTGCTCAACGACCTGTTGCTCCAGCGCCAGCGGATGCGGATCGGCGCCTACTCCGGGCCCGATTACGTGACCGACGATTCCCCCTCCATCTACTGATCGACGGCGAGGACCACAGCAGATGACCACGTTCGAGTACGCACCGGCACCAGAGTCCCGCGCCGTCGTCGACATCTCCTCCTCCTACGGGCTGTTCATCGGCGGCGAGTGGGTCGAAGGCCACGGCACGGCGTTCAAGACGATCAGCCCCGCGACCGAGGAGGTCCTGGCCGACATCTCCGAAGCCAACGCGGCCGACATCGACCTCGCGGTCCGGGCCGCGCGCACGGCATACGACCGGGTGTGGTCCAGGATGTCCGGCGCCGACCGTGGCAAGTACCTCTTCCGGATCGCCCGCATCCTGCAGGAGCGGGCCCGCGAGTTCGCCGTCCTGGAGACCCTCGACAACGGCAAGCCGATCAAGGAGAGCCGCGACGTCGACGTGCCCCTGGCGGCTGCCTACTTCTTCTACAACGCCGGCTGGGCCGACAAGCTGGAGTATGCCGCCCTGGGCGCCAACCCGCGCCCGATCGGCGTCGTCGGGCAGGTCATCCCGTGGAACTTCCCGCTCCTCATGCTCTCCTGGAAGATCGCTCCGGCCCTGGCCTGCGGCAACACGGTCGTCCTCAAGCCGGCCGAGACGACCCCGCTCACCGCGCTGCTCTTCGCCGAGGTCTGCCAGCAGGCCGAGCTGCCCCCGGGCGTGGTCAACATCGTCACCGGAGCCGGCCGGACCGGCCAGGCCATCGTCGACCACCCCGGCGTCGACAAGCTCGCCTTCACGGGGTCCACCGGCGTCGGCAAGATGATCGCCCGCTCGATCGCCGGGACGCGCAAGCGGGCCACCCTCGAGCTCGGGGGCAAGGCCGCCAACATCGTCTTCGACGACGCGCCCATCGACCAGGCCGTCGAGGGCATCGTCAACGGCATCTTCTTCAACCAGGGCCACGTCTGCTGCGCCGGGTCGCGCCTGCTCGTGCAGGAGTCCATCGCCGAGGAGGTCGACGAGCGGCTCAAGCGGCGGCTGGCCACCCTTCGTGTCGGCGACCCGCTCGACAAGAACACCGATGTCGGCGCGATCAACTCCAAGCGGCAGCTGGACCGGATCGTCGAGCTCACCGCGGCCGGGGAGGCCGAGGGCGCCGTCCGCTGGGACACCGAGTGCGCGCTCCCGGAGAAGGGCTTCTGGTTCCGGCCGACGATCTTCACCGGCGTGAGCCAGACCCACCGGATCGCCCAGGAGGAGATCTTCGGCCCGGTCCTGTCGGTCCTCACCTTCCGCACGCCGCACGAGGCCGTCGCCAAGGCCAACAACACCCCCTACGGCCTGTCCGCCGGGATCTGGACCGAGAAGGGGTCCCGGATCCTGTGGATGGCCGACCAGCTGCGCGCCGGCGTGGTCTGGGCCAACACCTTCAACAAGTTCGACCCGACGAGCCCGTTCGGTGGTTACAAGGAGTCGGGCTACGGCCGCGAGGGTGGCCGCCACGGCCTCGAGGGCTACGTCAGCACCGGGAAGGGCAACTGAAGATGGCACCGACCGCCCGGGACACGACACGGCGTGTCGACGTCAAGAAGACCTACAAGCTGTACATCGGGGGCGTCTTCCCGCGCAGCGAGTCCGGGCGTTCGTATGCCGTGCACTCGACTCCCGTGGGCCGCGCGGCTCCGCGGTTCCTGGCCAACGCGGCGCAGGGCTCCCGCAAGGATGCGCGCGACGCCGTCCTCGCCGCCCGGTCCGCCTTCGGCGGCTGGTCCGGCGCCACGGCCTACAACCGGGGGCAGGTCCTCTACCGCGTCGCCGAGGTGATGGAGAGCCGCCGCGGTCAGTTCGTCGACGACGTCCGCGCCGCCGAGGGCGTCAGTCCGACGCGTGCGGATTCCCTTGTCTCCCAAGCGATCGACCGCTGGGTCTGGTACGCCGGATGGACCGACAAGCTGGCCCAGATCCTCGGCGGCCTCAACCCCGTCGCCGGTCCCTACTTCGACATCTCGGCCCCCGAGCCGACCGGTGTCGTCGCGGTTCTCGCGCCGCAGCAGTCAAGTCTGCTCGGGCTGGTCAGCGTCGTCGCCCCGGTCATCGCGACGGGCAACACCGCCGTCGTCCTCACCTCGACCGACCGGCCGATCCCGGCCATCGCCCTCGCTGAGGCGCTCGC
>JBDTBX010000186.1:0-6473 GCA_039923915.1 Nostocoides sp.
ACGAGCGACTTCCCCGACCCGGTCGGTGTGGCGAGGATGACGTGGTCGCCGGCCAGCAGCGAGATGATTGCCTCGTCCTGGTGCGGGTAGGGGGTCAGGCCCTGACCCTCCACCCACCCCGAGAACGCGTCGTAGAGGACATCCGCGTCGGCCGTCCCGGCCACTTCGAGTCGGGTGGGGTCGGCGGCTGGCATTTGCGCCATCCTTCCACCATCGTCGAAGGCAGGCACTGGCCCGCACACAGCAAATTCCCAGACGTCGTTGCCATGGTCGGCAGCGTGTCCGACGAGGCCGTGAGCGCAACCACCGACCCCACGACCGAGCAGGAGCGCGTCAGCGCCTCCCCGCGCGACCTGGACCCGTGGCGGCGCTGGGGGCCGTACGTCTCCGGCCGGCAGTGGGGAACCGTGCGCGAGGACTACTCGGCCGGCGGCGACGCCTGGGACGACTTCCCGTTCGACCAGGCGCACACTCGCGCCTATCGCTGGGGCGAGGACGGGCTCGCCGGCATCTGCGACCGGTGGGGCTTCCTCAACCTGGCTGTCGTCCTGTGGAACGGACGGGACGACCGTCTCAAGGAGCGCTACTTCGGGCTCACCAACGGTCAGGGCAACCACGGCGAGGACGTCAAGGAGTACTGGTGGCACGTGGACGCCACGCCCACCCACTCCTATGCGCAGTGGCTGTACCGCTATCCCCAGGGCGCCTTCCCGTATGCCGCGTTGCTGGCCGAGAACGCGCGGCGAGGCAAGGCCGACCCCGAGTTCGAGCTGAGCGACACCGGGATCCTGGCGGACAACCGGTTCTTCGACGTCACGGTGACCCATGCCAAGGCCAGCCCCGACGATGTCGTCATGGTCGTCTCCGCAACGAACCACGGCCCCGACGCCGCCCCGCTGGACCTGCTGCCGCACCTGTGGTTCCGCAACACCTGGTCGTGGGGCCGGGACAACCGGCGACCGTCGCTGCAGGTCCTCGACGTCGGTGCGGGCCGCCGCGCCATCGCGGCCGACCACGACGCCCTGGGCCGCTACGTCCTCACCGCTGACGGCGAGCCACGCGTCCTGTTGTGCGACAACGAGACCAACACAAGGACCAGCTTCGGCACCGACGACGGGAACGCCGCCCACCCCAAGGACGCCATCAACGCGGCCGTCGTCCACGGCGAGGAGTCGCTCCTCACCCCTGAGGGCGGCGTCGGCACGAAGGCGGCCTTCTGGTGGCACTTCGACGCGGTCGGCCCCGGCGAGACGGTGACCGTGCGTGTACGCCTGGCCTCGGACAACGCCCCGGCAGCCGAGCGGGCCGGCGGCGTCTCGGGGTTCGCCGACGCCGACGCCGTCGTCGCCGGACGCGGTGCCGAGGCGGACGCGTTCTACGCCGAGGTCGTGCCGTCCGGCACGAGCGCCGAGGATGCCCTCGTCGCCCGGCGCGCCTTCGCCGGCCTGCTCTGGTGCAAGCAGCTCTACCGCTACGACATCCGACAGTGGCTCGAGGGGGACCCGGGCCAACCGGTGCCTCCCGCGTCACGGCATACGGGTCGGAACTCGCGCTGGACGGCGTTCTCACTCGCCGACGTCATCTCGATGCCGGCCGAGTGGGAGTACCCGTGGTTCGCCACGTGGGACCTCGCCTTCCACTGCGTGACCATGGCGCACATCGACCCGGCCTTTGCCAAGGCCCAGCTGGTCCTCATGTGCCGAGAGTGGGCGATGGCGCCCAACGGACAGCTACCCGCCTACGAGTGGGACTTCGGCGACGTCAACCCACCCGTGCACGCGTGGGCTGCCTGGCGGGTCTACGAGCTCGACGGCTGCTGGGACCGGGCCTTCCTCGTCCGGGTCATGTCCAAGCTGATGTTCAACTTCGGGTGGTGGGTCAACACCAAGGACGCCAACGGGACCGACCTGTTCGAGGGTGGCTTCCTCGGGATGGACAACATCGGCCCGTTCGACCGCAGCGCGCCGCTGCCCGGGGGCGCCCACCTGGAGCAGTCCGACGAGACGGCCTGGATGGCGTTCTACTGCCTGTCGATGCTCCGGATCGCACTCGAGCTGGCGCGCGAGGACGCGGCCTGGGACGACGTCGCCACCAAGTTCCTCGAGCACTTCCTGATGATCGCCGAGGCGATGGAGGACTTCGGGAGCAAGGGGGTTTCGCTGTGGGACGAGCAGGACGGCTTCTACTACGACGTCGTCGTCGGGGCGGACGGGTCGGCGGAGCCGGTCCGGGTGCGGTCCATGGTCGGGTTGCTCCCGATCCTGGGTGTCGCCCTCCTGCCCAGCTGGGTCCCGCGAGCGCTACCGGACTTCACCCGCCGGCTGGCCTGGCTGAGGCGTCGGCGCCCCGAGCTGCTGGACGCGGTCGTCCAGACCCACGCCCCCGGCCACGACGAGACGACCCTGTCGATGCTGACGACCGAGCGGCTCTCACGCATCCTCACCGTCGTCCTCGACGAGCGCCAGTTCCTGTCCCCGCACGGGGTGCGGTCGTTGTCGGCCGCCTACCGCGACGGCGCGACCATCAACGTCGCCGGCACCGACCTGCCGATTCGTTACACCCCCGCCGAGTCCGACAGCGACCTCTTCGGCGGCAACAGCAACTGGCGCGGCCCGGTGTGGTTCCCCGTCAACGTGCTGCTGTCCGACGCGCTCCGGCTGTATGCCGGGGGGTGCGCGGCCCACCTCACCCTCGAGCTGCCGACCGGCTCGGGCGACACGGTGTCGCTGGCCGAGGTGGCCGACGACCTCGACGAGCGTCTGATCCGCCTGTTCCGGCCCGGCCCGGACGGCCGTCGACCGGGCGACCCCGTCCACGTCCCGACCGGCGACCTCTGGGGGCAGCACCCGACGTTCAGCGAGTACTTCAACGGGGACACCGGCGCCGGCGTCGGCGCCTCGCACCAGACCGGGTGGACCGCCCTGGTCGCCCACCTCATCTGTACTCCGCGGCCGTAGCGGCCCACGACCCGAGGAGACGGAGCGGAGCCGAAGCAGCCACGTCGCTGCCGATCCGTTCACCTGGTCGACCCGCCCGTGTACAGCCGGTCTGCACGTCGGTGGGACGACATAGATTGGCCCGCATGCCCAGCCTCGAGGACCTCCTGCACGCCGCTGTCGTCGGTGTGGGCGGCGTCGAACGGCCGGGTCAGGTCCAGATGGCCCATGCCGTCGCCGAGGCGGTCGAGAAGGAGGAGCACCTCCTCGTCCAGGCGGGCACGGGCACCGGCAAGTCGCTCGCCTACCTCGTCCCGGCCGTCCAGCACGCCCTCGCCGCCGGGAGGCCGGCCGTCATCGCGACGGCCACCTTGGCGTTGCAGTCACAGATCGTCGACCGCGACATGCCACGTCTCGTGGAGGCCATCGCGCCGGTGCTCGGTCGGAGACCCAGCTACGCCCTGGTCAAGGGCCGGCGCAACTACCTCTGCGCGCACAAGCTCGAGGGCGGTTTCCCCGACGAGGACTGGGCCCAGGCCGCAGGTGGGGACGCATTGTTGGGAATGGGTGCGGTCGACGCCACCATCGGCCGCCTCGGCGCCGAGGTCGTGCGGCTCCGTCAGTGGGCCGACGACACCCAGTCGGGCGACCGCGACGAGCTGGTGCCCGGTGTCTCCGAGCGGGCCTGGCGCCAGGTGTCGGTGAGCGCCCACGAGTGCCTGGGCGGCAAGTGCCCGGCCGTCGCGGAGTGCTTCGTCGAGCGGTCGCGCGAGGCGGCCAAGGACGTCGACGTGATCGTCACCAACCACTCGTTCATGGCGATCGACGCCTTCGAGGGCCGCCAGATGCTGCCCGAGCACGACGTCCTCGTCATCGACGAGGGACACGAACTGGTCGACCGGGTCACCTCGACGATCACCGACGAGCTGACGTCAGCGATGGTCTCGACCTGCGCGAAGCGCGCCGGGAAGATGGCCAAAGCCGAGTCCCGCGAGGCGATGGAGGACGCCGCGGTCTTCCTCCAGGGCGTCCTGGACGGTGTGCCCGAGGGCCGACTGACCGGCATACCGGATTCCCTCGCGCTGGCTCTCGCGCGGGTGCGCGACACGGCCCGGCAGGTGCAGTCCGAGCTCAAGCCCGAGGCGGGGGCCGAGGCCGACGGCGCTCGACAGGTGGCGCGGGCCGCGGTCGACGAAGTCTTCGAGAACGCGGCCCGGATCCTCGAGGAGCGCGAGCTGGACGTCGTGTGGCTGGCGCGCGACCCTCGTCGTGGGTCGATCCTGCGCGTTGCGCCGATGAGCGTGGCCATGCTGTTGCGCGACAAGATCTTCGACGCGCGGACGGTCATCCTCACGTCGGCGACGTTGGAGCTCGGGGGGAGCTTCGACGCGCTCGCCGCGACCATGGGGCTGACTGGCGACGGGGCGCCGGACTGGCGCGGCCTCGACGTCGGGAGTCCGTTCGACTACCCGGGCCAGGCCATGGCCTACGTCGCCAAGCACCTCCCGGCCCCCGGCCGCGACGGGATCGCCGCCGCGACCCTGGACGAGATCGAGGCGCTCGTTCGGGCCGCCGGTGGCCGGACCCTCGGCCTGTTCTCCTCGATGCGCGCCGCGCAGGACGCGACCGAAGCGATGCGTGAGCGGTTCGCCGGCTCCGAGATCACCTTTCTGGTCCAGGGCGAGGACCAGATCACGACGTTGGTGCGGCAGTTTGCCGAGACGGCGACGGTGTGCCTGTTCGGGACCCTCACCCTCTGGCAAGGCGTCGACGTCCCGGGCTCGTCCTGCCAGCTCGTCATCATCGACCGCATCCCCTTCCCCCGTCCCGACGACCCGCTGGCCTCGGCCCGCTCGCAGGCGATCGCGCGGATGGGCGGCAACGGGTTCATGGCCGTCTCCGCCACCCACGCCGCACTGCGCCTCGCGCAGGGGGCCGGTCGCCTCATCCGTCGGTCCGACGACCGCGGCGTCGTCGCGTTCCTCGACTCGCGGATGATGAGCGCCCGGTATGCCGGGTTCCTCCAGCGCTCACTGCCCCCGTTCTGGCCGACGGCCGATCGGTCACTGGTCCTTGGCGCGCTGGAACGGCTCGACAAGGTCGCCCCGACCGTCCTGCCCGTCGCCGCACCCGCGCTGCGCGGTCTGACCGGCGCTCTCGCCGGGACGTCGATGGGTTCCGCTGACGGGGCCGAGCACCCCCGGCCCGCGGCCGACGCCCGGCCGACGCCCGACCGGCGGCCGGTCGCCGATCCGCCACCGGTGGCCGAGTCGTCGCGGACGGCCGTCACCCAGGGCCATGCCTGGGATGAGGAGGCTGACGAGGAGCTCCGTGACGGGGTCGCCCTCGGCCTGACCCTTCAGGAGCTGGCTGAGAGCCTTGAGCTGTCCGAGGAGGTTGTCGGGGCACGGCTGCACGGGCTGGGGCTGGAGGTCGGCGACCCGCAGATGCGCCTCGAGTGAGCAGCCCACCGACCAACGTCCGCGTCCGTGCGTGGCCGTCCGGGCCGTCGTCCTGGTGGCCAGCCGGGCTGGTTCGGCGTCGAAGCTGTCATCGCCGCGTGGCAGGCTGAGCCTCGTGAGCGATGTCGTGGACGTGCCGAGGCGGGTGCCGCCGCTCGTCCTTGTCACCGGGCCGGAGGAGGTCATCGCCGATCGGGCCGTCAAGGGCGTCCTCGACGACCTGCGCCTCAGCCTGCCGGACGTCGAAGTGATCCGGCTGTATGCCGCTGCGTACGCCTCGGGCGACCTGCTGGCGCACGCGGCGCCGTCGCTGTTCGGTGGCGACAAGGCGATCGTGGTCCACGACCTCGACGAGGCCTCCGAGGAGCTCCAGACCGACCTGCTGACGTTCCTCGCCGCCCCTGAGGACGGCGTGACGCTCGTCGTGCGCCACAAGAGCGGCAACCGGGGCAAGAAGGTCCTCGAGGCGATCAAGGCCGGTCCGTCGAGGGTCGTCGAGGCGCCCGCCATCAAGAGCGAGCGCGACAAGACCGACTTCGCGACCCATGAGTTCAGGGCGGCCCATCGCCGGGCCACGCCCGGGGCGGTCCGCGCGCTCGTCGAGGCCGTGGGGCCGAGCGTCAGCGAGCTCGCCTCGGCCTGCCAGCAGCTGATCGCCGACACCACCGGGACGATCGACGAAGCGGTCGTCGAGCTCTACCACGGGGGCAAGGTCGAGGCGACCGGCTTCCGCGTCGCCGACGCGGCCGTGGCCGGCGATACGAGCGAGGCGCTGCGGCTGCTGCGGCACGCCATCGCCGTGGGCGTCGACCCCGTGCCGATCGTGGCGGTCCTCGCCCAACAGCTCCGGCAGCTCGTGCGGGTCGGGGCGGCCGGGCGGGGCCGGTCGGTCGACGTCGCCCGTGACCTCGGCCTGGCGCCGTGGCAGGTCGACAAGGCCCGGCGCTCCCTGAACGGGTGGACCCCCGACGCGCTGGGCCGCTCGATCCAGGCGGTCGCGGCTGCCGACTTCGATGTCAAGGGCGGTGGACGGGACCCCGTGTATGCCGTGGAGCGGGCCGTCCTGACGATCACC
>JBDTBX010000187.1:0-2618 GCA_039923915.1 Nostocoides sp.
TGCGCATCGGACTCGCCGGCGCCGGCCGGATCGGAGCCTTCCACGCCAAGACCTTCGGCGATCTGGACGCCGTCGACAGCGTCGTCGTCTACGACCTCCTGCCGGAGGCGGCCGCCGCCGCCGCAGCAGCGGCCGGCGGAACGGTCGCCCCGAGCATCCAGGCCCTGCTGGCCTCCGACATCGACGGCTTTGTCATCACGACCGGCACACACATGCACAGCGAGCTGATCAAGGCTGGGATCGCGGCCGGCATACCCACCTTCTGTGAGAAGCCGATCGCCGGTGACATCATCGCGTCTGTCGAGCTGGCTCGGGTCGCCGCTGACACCGACGTCCCGGTGCACGTCGGCTTCCAGCGGCGCTTCGATGTCGGCTATAGACGGCTACGGGACGCGGTCCAGGGCGGCGAGCTGGGCTGGATCCACTCGGTGCGGGCGGCCACCCACGACCAGAGCCCGCCCCCCGCGGCATACCTCCCGACCTCAGGCGGACTGTTCCGGGACTGCAGCGTCCACGACTTCGACATCCTGCGGTTCGTGACCGGTCGCGAGGTCGTCTCCGCGTACGGCGTCGGCGCCAACAGGTGCGAGAAGTTCTTCACCGAAGGCGGTGACGTGGACACCGCCGCCGCGGTGCTGACCCTCGACGACGGCACCCTCGCCATCGTGAGTGCCACCCGTTACAACGGCGGCGGCCACGACGTGCGGATGGAGGTGCATGGCAGCATGGGGACGCTGTCCGCCGGGCTCGACAGCTCCTATGCCATGACGTCGGCCGAGCAGGGTGTGCTGTTCCCTCCGGGGCCGCGGCACTGGTCGTTCATGGGGCGGTTCCGGCCGGCATACCAGGCCGAGTTGGCCGCCTTCGTCGACGTCGCCGCGGGGCGGGCCCCGAGCCCGTGCACGGTCGCCGACGGGCTGCAGGCGGCCCGGATAGCCGAGGCGTGCACAATCTCAAAGGAGAAGGGTCAGCCGGTCGAGCTGGCGGACATCCCCGGACTTGGCTGACCGCCTCCGGCATACGTTAGAATGTAAGAACAAATAGCGACACGAAGACAGCGACATGAATGCAGCGACGCCAAGGAAGGCACCTCGATGAGCACACCCACCCGCATCACCCACCTCATCGGCAGCACGCCGTGGACCGGGACGGCGGAGCGCACCAGCCCCGTCTACAACCCAGCGACGGGTGAGCAGACCGGAGTGCTCGACCTGGCGTCGACGGCGACGGTCGACGAGGTCGTCCAGGGTGCGCACGCCGCCTGGCAGACGTGGGGGTCGATGTCGCTGACCAAGCGGACCCAGGTGCTCTTCGCCTTCCGGGAGTTGCTCAACGCGCACAAGGAGGAGATCGCCGCCCTCATCACTGCGGAGCACGGCAAAGTCCTGTCCGACGCGCTCGGCGAGGTGACACGCGGGCTCGAGGTCGTCGAATTCGCTTGCGGCATACCACATCTGCTCAAAGGCGGCTACTCCGAGAACGTCTCGACGAAAGTCGACGTCTACTCCATCCGGCAGTCCCTCGGGGTCAGCGTGATCATCAGCCCGTTCAACTTCCCGGCCATGGTGCCGATGTGGTTCGTACCGGTTGCCATCGCGTGCGGCAACGCCGTCGTCATCAAGCCCAGCGAGAAGGACCCGTCGGCCGTCAACGCGATCGCCGCCCTGTGGAAGGAGGCCGGTCTGCCTGAAGGCGTCATGAACGTCGTCCACGGTGACAAGGAGGCGGTCGACGCCCTGCTCATCCACCCTCTCGTCACGTCGGTGTCGTTCGTCGGCTCGACGCCGATCGCCCGCTACGTCTACGAGACGGCCACGGCCAACGGCAAGCGGGTCCAGGCCCTCGGCGGCGCGAAGAACCACATGCTCGTCCTGCCCGACGCCGACCTCGACCTCGCCGCCGATGCGGCCGTCAACGCCGGCTTCGGCTCTGCGGGCGAGCGGTGCATGGCGATCTCGGCACTCATCGCTGTCGAGCCGATCGCCGACGAGCTGATCTCCAAGATCACCGAACGGATGGGCAAGCTGAAGACCGGCGACGGGACGCGCGACAGCGACATGGGCCCGCTCGTCACCAAGGTGCACCGCGACAAGGTCGCGTCCTACCTCGACGCCGGCACGGAGGCCGGGGCGACGCTCGTCGTGGACGGCCGGGTCGCCGACTTCGACGCAGACGGTGAGGGCTACTTCCTGGGCCCGACCCTCTTCGACAACGTCACGCCCGACATGTCGGTCTACACCGACGAGATCTTCGGCCCGGTGCTGTCGGTGCTGCGCGCCGGCAGCTATGACGAGGGCCTCGCGCTCATCAACGCCAACCCCTACGGCAACGGCACCGCCCTCTTCACCAACGACGGTGGGGCCGCGCGTCGCTTCCAGAACGAGGTCGAGGTCGGCATGGTCGGCATCAACGTGCCGATCCCGGTGCCGATGTCGTACTACTCCTTCGGCGGCTGGAAGAACTCGTTGTTCGGCGACACCCACGCCCATGGGATTGAGGGCGTCCACTTCTTCACCCGCGGCAAGGTGGTCACCTCCCGCTGGCTCGACCCGAGCCATGGCGGCCTCAATCTCGGCTTCCCCCAGAACGACTGAGTCCTCGCGTGGGCGAGGACCTGG
>JBDTBX010000188.1:0-2701 GCA_039923915.1 Nostocoides sp.
AGAGGCTAACGCGTCAAGGGCTGCCTTGTCGGGCCTTGTCGCGCTCGGGGCGGGGTTTACATCGTTGTAAATTGCGTGTAGAAATAGGCCACCTACTCAGAGAAGAGTCAGCGTGAGCAAAGCAGCAGAGGACTTGGCACTCGCCGCCTTCTCGCTCGACCCCTCTTTCGTCATCGGACAGGTCGACCGACGGCTCTTCGGCTCGTTCGTCGAGCACATGGGCCGGTGCGTCTACACCGGGATCTACGAGCCGGAGCATCCGTCGGCCGACGCTGCCGGGTTCCGAGGTGACGTCCTGGCGCTGACCCGTGAGCTCGGTGTCAGCCTGGTGCGCTATCCGGGCGGCAACTTCGTCTCCAGCTATCGGTGGGAGGACGGAGTCGGGCCCAGGGCCGAGCGGCCCACGAGGCTGGACCTCGCCTGGCGGGGAGTCGAGCCCAACGACGTCGGGGTGAACGAGTTCATGGGCTGGGCCCGTGACGTCGGGGTCGAGCCGATGATGGCGGTGAACCTCGGGACTCGCGGCGTCCAGGAGGCCGTCGACCTGATCGAGTACTGCAACCATCCTGAGGGCACCTACCTGTCAGACCTGCGCCGGGAGCACGGCGCCAAGGAACCGCACGACATCAAGCTCTGGTGCCTGGGCAACGAGCTCGACGGCCCGTGGCAGATGGGCCGGAAGACACCGTTTGAGTACGGCCGCCTCGCCGCCGAGACGGCCAAGGCGATGCGGATGGTGGACCCCACCATCGAGCTCGTGGCGGTCGGCAGCTCGAACAGCAGCATCGAGACGTTCGGCACCTGGGAGGCACAGGTGCTCGAGCAGGCCTACGAGCACGTCGACTACATCTCACTGCACGACTACTACGAGGAGAGCGCCGGGGACCTGGCCAGCTTCCTGGCCTCCTCCTCGGACATGGACCGCTTCATCGGCGCAGTGGTGGCCACCGCCGACCACGTGGGCGCGAAGGTGCGCAGCAAGAAGAAGCTCAAGCTCTCGTTCGACGAGTGGAACGTCTGGTACCAAAAGCGTTTCGTCGGTCAGCAGAACCTGGACTGGACGTTCGCCCGCGAGCTGATCCAGGACGAGTTCAACGTCGCCGACGCCGTGGTCGTGGGCAGCCTGCTGATCACCTTGCTGCGCCATGCCGATCGGGTGGGGATTGCCTGCCAGGCCCAGCTGGTCAACATCATCGCCCCCATTCGCACCGATCCCGGTGGCGCGTCCTGGCGGCAGACCATCTTCTACCCCTTCGCCATCACCGCGCGAATGGCGCGCGGGCAGGTCCTGCGGGTCGAGCCATCGGGTCCCAGCATCCACACTGACGCCTACGATGACGTGCCGGCGCTGGACGCGACGGCGACCTACGATGCCGAGACCGGCGAGGTCGTCATCCTCGCCGTGAACCGGGCGCAGGCCGGCTCCCTTCCGCTCGAGATCGACCTGCGGGCCATCGCGGACCGGCACGGTGACCTCCAGGTCGTCGAGCACGTCCTGCTCACCGACGACGACCTGTATGCGACCAACACCCGGGAGCACCCCGACCGGGTTACCCCCCGCGCCGGCCAGGGCGCCACCTCCGACGGCAAGAAGGTCGCCGCCCTGCTCCCGGCCGTCTCCTGGACCGCCATCCGGCTGCAACCCGCCGCAACCGCCCCGGGCTACCGGAGCCACCCCGCCGACCGGACAGACCTGACCAGCGGAGCCTCACATGCCAGGTCGTAGATCCACGCTCATCCTCATCGGCGTCATCTGCGCCGGCCTCGCGATGCTGACAGCCCCGGCCGGGGCGAGCACCGGGTCCGCCGAGGCCACCGGGTCGACGTATGCCAACCCGGTGAGCAGGGACTTCGCCGACACGTTCGCCGACCCCTCGTTGCTGCGCGCCAAGGACGGGTGGTGGTACTCCTACGGCACGTCGGACCCGCTGCGCGAGGGTGAGGGCACGTCGCACCGCATCCCGATCGCCCGTTCGCGCGACCTCGTCACCTGGTCGCACGTGGGGGACGCGTTCACCGGGCTGACCCTGCCAGCCTGGGCGGCAGCCAACGCGAGCATCTGGGCGCCCGATGTCCGTTTCGTCGAGGGCCAGTACCGGATGTACTACGTGGTCACCGAGACCACGGTGACCACCGAGCCCGACGACAATGCGATCGGCATGGCCACGGCTCCGTCACCGGCGGGTCCCTGGACAGATAGCGGCGATCCCGTCGTGGGGCCGCACCGTGGCGGCGAGGTCGGCGACGGCAACTTCACCTGGACCTTCGACCCTTCGGTGGTCACCGATGTCGACGGCAGCCAGTGGCTGTTCTACGGCTCGTACTACGGCGGCGTCCACGTCACCCGACTCAGCGCTGACGGCAGGCACGCCACCGGGACATCGAGGATGGTGGCGATCGACAACAAGTTCGAGGGCGCCTACCCGGTGCACCGAGACGGGTACTGGTACCTGTTCGCCTCCACGGCCAACTGCTGTGCCGGCCCCACCACCGGCTACAGCGTCCAGGTCGGTCGCTCCCGAACCCTGGAGGGTCCGTATGTCGACCGCGAGGGCGTCCCGCTCACAGCGTCACGGGCGGGTGGCACACCGGTACTGACGCAGAACGGCAACCAGTGGGTGGGAGCCGGTCACAACGCCATCGCCACCGATCTGAGCGGCCAGGACTGGATGGTCTACCACGCCATCGACCGGGCCGACCC
>JBDTBX010000189.1:0-6584 GCA_039923915.1 Nostocoides sp.
TCCCCGAGGGAGCCAGGTTCGTGCAGTCGATGACGGCGGCCTGTCCGTCGACGATGAGGGCGTTGAACGGCAGGTCGGGGGCTACCCGTAGGTCGTAGCCCACATTGGCGCGGCTCATGAAGTCGGCGGCCGCGCCGGGAACGTCGAAGGCGGTCGTGTTGACGACGACGATCCGCTCGATGTCGTCGTGGTCAGCGGGAACCTCGACCAGCTCGTGGGCGCCGGCTATGAGCAGGTCGAGCCGCGGGCCACCGGCGATGAGCACGAGCAGGCTCTGCTGGACGTTGGCCTCGAGCCGCTGGGCCACCGCGGTGATCTCCTCGACCGAGTGCAGGGCCCGGACGTGGGCGGTTGGACCGGGGGCGTCCAGGTCGGACCGGGCGGCGTGGAAAGCATGGGCCAGGGCCCCGACGTCCTGCCGGGCGGCGCGGGCCTGGCGTTCCAGGGAGGTCGCGAAGGTCGGTAGCGCGATGTCCGGCGGAACGACCTCGATCGCCTCGGGATCGGTGGCGTCGATCAGCTCGCGCCAGTGCAGGATCTGGATCGCCCGGTCGATGACTGTGGCCTGGTGGCCACGGGCGAGCAGACCGGAGCGGCTCGGTGCCGTTGAGACGACGATCTCGCGGTAGATCGTTGCGACTCCGTCCTCGCTGACCGTCTCGCCGAACCGCTCGACGTTGTCCGACGTCGTCGGGTCGCCCACACTCGTCATCGCTGCTCTCCTCGTTTGTCGGGAATCTGACAGTGGCGTAGATCCGACAGCCTCAAACTTTACATCCGGGAGGATAGTTGGCAGGGTGGGCGTCGTCGACATCGTCGGCCGCCGCGAAGTGCGCTGGTTCCCCCCTCTTGGGCGCCACGCGGTGGGCGCGCGGTGCACCTGGGAGAACTACCCCCCTGCCTCCCGGGCGCACCGCGCGCAACCTGTTCCCCCCGGTCAAGGTTCCCCTGTCTAGGCTGGCCAGCGTGCAGATCCTCGTCCTCGGTGGTGGCGCGCGTGAGCACGCCCTCGTCAAGTCCCTGTCCGCTGATCCCGACGTCGACGCGGTCGTCGCAGCCCCCGGCAACCCGGGTATCGGTCTGATCGCCCACTGCGAGCCGATCGCCGACGCCACCGACGGCCGACTCGTCGTCGAGCTCGCGGCCCGGCTGGGCAGTGACCTGGTCGTCGTCGGGCCGGAGGCGCCACTCGTCGCCGGTGTCGCCGACGCGCTGAAGGCTGCCGGCATCGACTGCTACGGCCCGTCGGCCGCGGCGGCGATGCTCGAGGGCAGCAAGGCGTTCGCCAAGGAGGTCATGCGCGCCGCCGGCGTGCCGACCGCCCTGGCCCACGTCTGCAGCACGCTCGAGCAGGTCAAGGACGCCCTCGACGTTCTCGGCGCCCCCTACGTCGTCAAGGACGACGGCCTGGCCGCCGGCAAGGGTGTCGTCGTCACCGATGACCGTGACGCTGCCCTGAAGCACGCCTGGTCCTGCCTCGACAAGCCGGACGGACGCGTCGTCGTCGAGGCGTTCCTCGACGGACCCGAGGTCTCGCTGTTCTGCGTGTGCGACGGCAGGCGAGCCATCGCGCTCGAGCCCGCCCAGGACTTCAAACGGGTCGGCGACGACGACGCCGGCCCCAACACCGGCGGCATGGGCGCCTATACACCGCTCGACTGGGCCCCGGCGGGCCTTGCCGCAGACATCGTGGAGCGAGTGGCACAGCCCGTCCTGGATGAGATGCGGTCCCGCGGGATCCCTTTCGTCGGAACGTTGTTCGTCGGGTTGGCCCTCACCTCCAAGGGACCGCGCGTGATCGAGTTCAACGCCCGGTTCGGCGACCCCGAGACCCAGGTGGTCCTCGCCCGGTTGCGCACCCCGCTCGGCGGGCTGCTCGCGGCGGCGGCGTCCGGGCGCCTCGAGGAGTTGCCTCGCCTGCGCTGGTCGCCGGAGTCGGCGGTGACCGTTGTCGTCGCGGCCGCCGACTACCCCGGGCCTGCGCGCGTGGGCGACCCGATCAGCGGCCTGGACGACGTCGAGGCCGTCGACGCGGCCTATGTGCTCCACGCGGGGACTGCCCTCGATGGCGCCGGAACGCTCGTGTCCGACGGGGGTCGGGTCCTGTCGGTGGTGGCGCTCGGCGACACCCTCGGGGAGGCGCGGAAGCGGGCGTATGCCGCGGTCGACCTGATCGACCTGCCGGGCTCGCACCACCGCCACGACATCGCGCTCAAGGCGGAGCGCGGCGACATCCCTGTCTGAGGTCAGGCGTCGATCCGCCTGGCCACGAGGGTGGTTGCCAGGGCCACGACCGTTCCGAGCGCGATGACGATAGCGAAGAGGGGGCCGGTCAGGTCGGCCGCGTGGCCGGCGACGAGGGCTCCGCCGTATGCCGTGGCGGCGCCGGTGCCGACGGCCGCGCCGACCGTCCGAGCCGCGGTGGTCCGGCCGCGCTCGTCGACCGCTGAGACCCGGACCAGCTCGACCGAGAGGGTGTTGTTGACCAGTCCCATCCCGGTCGCGGACACGGCCCAGAGGGCCATGGCCAGGCCCAGACCGGCATACCCGAGCGCGTAGAGCAGGGGTCCGGCCGAGCCGATCGCCATGACGACCATGCCGAGGCCGACCACCCGACCGGGCGTGAACCGGCCGCGGACCGCGTCGCGGCTGGCGATGTTGGACCCCAGCGCCCAGAAGAGGCCGGTCACGCTGAGGCTGATCCCGGTGAGGGTCGGCCCGACGTGGTGTACGGCGGCCATGAGGAGCGGGAGGTAGGCGCCGAGGGCCTGGAACGCGACCGCGACGAGGACGGTGACCCCGACGATCGCCGGAATGCCTGGCGCGAACCGGCCGGTGCCGGCCGGTAGGACCCGCGCCAGTCGTACGGTCAGGGCCACGGCCGAGAGCGCGACGACGATCAGCGCCCACCGGTCGCCGGCCGCGGCGGCTGCGGCGCCCCAGGTGAGGCCCGCCATCGCAGCGGCTACGACGAGCGCGGCCCGCGAGGTCGACCACTCCGTGCTCGTCCACGGCCGCGGCTCCCGACCGGGGGCACGTCGCAGGGGTGCCCACAGCGCCACCGTGGCGACCGCGACGAGGACGAGCGGCAGGAGGAAGGCGGCGCGCCAGCCCCACCACTGCGCGACGGCGCCGGCGATGCCCGGCCCGATGAGCGAGGGCAGGATCCACGCTGTCGCGAACGCGGCGTAGACCTTGGCTCGCAGCCGGTCGGGCATGAGGTCGGCGACGAGGACGATGAGCGCAATGTCGAGGCCGCCCTCGCCGATCCCCGACAGGGCGCGGGCGCTGAGCAGGACGCCGCTGGTCGGCGCCACACCGGAGCCGATCTGGGCGACGACGAACAGGCCGAGGGCGCCGAGGAGCACCCGACGCGCCCCCACGTGATCGGTCCACGCACCCGCGACCGTCGTCGCGACGAGATAGGTGATGGCCGACGCCCCGGCGATGATCCCGAACCACTGGATCGCGTGCAGGTCGGCGAGGACGGTCGGCAGGATCGTCGTCGTCGCCCGGTTCTCGTAGGCGCCGAGGGTGACGAGGGAGAGGGCGGCGACGGTGACGGATCGGTAGGCCGGAGAGAGGATTCCGTCGCCGGTCGACGAAGTCGGCTCACTGCCGGAGTGGGTCGCGGGGGCTGTCGTCGTCATGGGTCACCAGTGTGGGACCTCAAGTGCACTTCAGGTCAAGTCGATTCCCCAGACGTTCATGGAGGAGCGGACGGACCAGCCCAGATGCGCAGACGTCAGGAGCTGGCTGGAACAATCACCGGTATGCCGTCGACACCGCCCGACCTGCCCGGCTACGTCCTGACGTACTCCGGCAAGGTCCGCGACCTCTACGCTCCCGTCGACCCGGCCACCGGCAGGACGCGCGACGACCAGCTCCTGCTCGTCGCCTCCGACCGGTTGTCGGCCTTCGACTTCGTCCTCGAGACGCCGATCCCCGACAAGGGCGCCGTCCTCACCCGGCTGTCGCTCTGGTGGTTCGAGCAGCTCGCCGACCTCGTGCCCAACCACGTCGTGTCGACCGACGTCCCGGCCGCGGTGGCGGGGCGGGCGATCCTCGTCCGGCGGCTGGAGATGCTGCCGGTCGAGTGCGTGGCGCGGGCCTACCTCACGGGCGGCGGGCTGCGCGAGTACGTCGCCTCCGGAACCGTCAGCGGCGTCGTGCTGCCTGAGGGGCTGCGCGATGGTGACCGGTTCCCCGAACCGATCTTCACCCCCTCGACCAAGGCGCCGGCCGGGGAGCATGACGAACCCATCCCGTATGCCGCGGTCGTCGCCACCCTCGGCCCCGACCGGGCCGCCCGCATCCGGGACCTCACGGTGGGAATCCTGAAGCGGGGCAACGAAATTTCCGCCGGCCGGGGGATCATGATCGCCGACACGAAGGTCGAGTTCGGCACCGATGGCACCGGTGAGGTCGTCCTCGCCGACGAGGTGTTGACGCCGGACTCCTCACGGTTCTGGCCGGCCGACCAATGGGAGCCGGGGCACTCGCAACCGAGCTTCGACAAGGAATACGTCCGGGAGTGGCTGACCTCGGCGGCCAGTGGGTGGGACAAGAACTCGGGCACCGCGCCCCCGCCGCTGCCTGGTGAGGTCGTCGACCAGACCCGGGCCAAGTACGTCGAGGCCTACGAGCGGCTCACCGGCGCGGCGTTCTGAGCCCTGCTGTCCGACCGGCATGCGTCACGGCGTGCGGGTGAGGTCGGGGACGGACCCAGGTGCGTCAGACGAGTGGGTCGCGGGCCGATATCCTTGGCGCGCACCGCCCACCGCTTCCGGGAGTTCCCAGCCATGGCCACGTCGCACGACCCCGTGCTGACCGTCGTCGAGGGCGGCACCGCGCTCTCGGCTTTCCGCGCCCGCGCCCTGTTGACCGACCTCCAAGGGGTCGCGCCGTGGGTCACGACGATCACCGGGCGACACATCCACTGGGTCGCCAGCCACGAACCGCTCTCCGACGACACCGCCGACGTCGTCATGCGACTGCTGGAGTACGGAGACTCGTATGCCGCACCCGTCGAGTCGCCGCACACGGCACTCGTCGTCGTCGGCCCGCGGCTCGGCACCTTGTCGCCGTGGGCGTCCAAGGCCACCGACATCGCCCACAACTGCGGGCTGGCGATCCGCCGGGTCGAGCGGGTCACCGAGTACCACCTCGGTTCGAGGGCCGCGCTGACGGCCGAGGAGTGGGCCGCCTGCGCCGACATCCTCCACGACCGGATGACCGAGTCGGCGCTGACCCGGCGCGAGGACGCCGCCGCCCTGTTCGGCACCCGCGAGGCCGAGCCGCTGGAGCGGGTCGACGTGCTGGGGGTCGGGCGGCCCGCGCTGGAAGCCGCCAACACCGCATACGGGATGGCTCTTTCCCACGACGAGATCGACTACCTCGTCGCGGCGTTCAGGGGGCTCGGGCGCAACCCGACCGATGTCGAGCTGATGATGTTCGCGCAGGCCAACTCCGAGCACTGCCGCCACAAGATCTTCAACGCCGACTTCATCCTCGACGGCGAACCGCAGACCCGCAGCCTGTTCGGGATGATCCGGCACACCGAGGAGGTCGCCGGGGCGGGGACGGTCGTCGCCTACTCCGACAACGCCTCGGTCATGGTCGGTGGGCCGCGACAGCGCTGGCTCCCCGAGACGCCCGACGGGCCGAGCCGGTATGCCGGCCGCCAGGGTGAGGTGCACGTCCTGATGAAGGTCGAGACGCACAACCACCCGACCGCGATCTCACCGTTCCCCGGGGCGGCGACCGGTGCCGGCGGCGAGATCCGTGACGAGGGCGCGACGGGGCGCGGGTCGCAGCCCAAGGCCGGGCTCTCCGGGTTCGTCGTGTCCAACCTGCACCTGCCCGGGACCGACGAACCGTGGGAGCAAGACCCTTACGGTGCACCCGATCACATCGCGTCGCCACTGGAGATCATGGTCGACGGGCCGATCGGCGCGGCCGCCTTCAACAACGAGTTCGGGCGCCCCGCGCTGGGCGGCTTCTTCCGCGTCTACGAGCAGACCGTTGACGGCGTTCGGCGCGGCTACCACAAGCCGATCATGAGCGCCGGCGGCCTCGGCACGATCGACGCCGACCAGACCCACAAGATCGTCTTCCCGGCCGGAACCCTGCTCGTCCAGCTGGGTGGCCCCGGCATGAGGATCGGCATGGGTGGCGGCGCAGCCTCCTCGATGGCGGCCGGTGCCAACGCGGCCGAGCTCGACTTCGACTCGGTCCAGCGCGGCAACCCGGAGATCGAGCGGCGGGCCCAAGAGGTCATCAACCACTGCTGGTCGCTGGGCACCGACAACCCGATCCTCGCGATCCACGACGTCGGGGCGGGCGGACTGTCCAACGCCTTCCCCGAGCTCGTCGACGGGGCCGGTCTGGGGGCACGCTTCGACCTGGCGGCGGTGCCCCTGGAGGAGTCCGGTCTGTCTCCCAAGGAGATCTGGAGCAACGAGAGCCAGGAGCGCTACGTCGTGGCGCTGGCTCCGTCCTCGCTGCGGCGTTTCGCGGCGCTCGCCGATCGCGAGCGGTGCCCCTATGCCGTGGTCGGCGTCGCGTGCAGCGATGGCGAGCTC
>JBDTBX010000190.1:0-4600 GCA_039923915.1 Nostocoides sp.
CAACCGGAACCTACGGGGCCCACCTGGCGGCGGTCCCCGAAGCGGACTGGCAGACCGTGTCCCGGACCTTCGTCGAGGGCCTCGGCCTCACCTGGAACCCGCTGACCACCCAGATCGAGAGCCACGACTGGCAGGCCGAGCTATATGCCGACGTCGCCCGGTTCAACCGCGTGCTGCACAACCTGTGCACCGACGTCTGGACCTACATCTCGCTCGGCTACTTCGCCCAGGTGCGCGGCCAGGGCACGGTCGGTTCCTCGACGATGCCCCACAAGGTCAACCCCATTCGGTTCGAGAACGCCGAGGCCAACCTCGAGGTGTCCATCGCCCTCCTCGACGTCCTGTCCGCGACCCTCGTCCAGAGCCGGCTGCAGCGCGACCTCACCGACTCCTCGATGCAGCGCAACATCGGGTCCGCCCTTGGGCACTCGATCCTGGCCCTGGACAACGTTTGCCGCGGGCTCGCCGGCCTCGACGCTGTCCCGTCGGCGATGGCGGCCGACCTCGACGCCAACTGGGAGGTGCTCGGCGAGCCCATCCAGTCCGCGATGAGGGCCCTTGGGGCGCAAGGGGTTCCGGGCATGGAGGAGCCGTACGAACGGCTCAAGGAGCTGACCCGAGGTCGTCGGATCGGCCGGGTCGAGCTCGTCGAGTTCGTGCACGGTCTGGGACTGCCGGCCGGGGTCGAGGAACGCCTGACTGCCATGACGCCGCAGACCTACGTCGGGCTGGCCCCGGCGCTGGTCGCCCATCTTGACGACTGACGCACCAAGATACCCTGTGGGGGTACCCTGAGGTGCCCACGGACGTGCGCTCAGTTCGCGCAGCGACCGTCAGACAGTGACGTGACCGTCCGGGGTCTCGAAGGTCACCGACAGCAGGCCGGGCGTGCCGTGCGGGGCGACGAAGTCGAGGTCGATCGACGGGGACACCGACTTGGGGTCGACGCCGAGCCACTCGTTGATTCGCTCTGGGTCACCGGCGATCTGGAGCTGACGGAGTCGGGCGTGGGTCGCCCCGGAGGTCGACGGGTGTGGGCAGCCAATGCCCCACTGCACGTAGAACGGCAACTGCGGGTCGGCCTGCAGGCCGCGGATACCGAGCTGACGCCAGTGCAGCTCGACGCCGTCGGGGCGGGTGCGGTTGCCATCGACGGCGTCGCGACCGACACGACCTTCCTGCCGGGCCATGTCGTCGACGGCGATGACCCAAGCGAGCCAACCGCCGCCGGCCTCGGAGCGGGCCCGTACGACCTGGCCGAACGGAGCCTTGTAGGAGGCGGGGTGATCGAGCACCTCGACGACTTCGACGTAGCGGTCGTGCCGCAGCGGAATGATGACGTTGCGGGTCCCGAACCGGGGGTGGTTGCCACCGTCAACCGGCTCGACGCCGATCAGTTTCCCCAGCCGATCCGCCGTTGCCGCCACCCCGTCGTGCTCCGCTGCGTACACCACATGGTCAACTCGCATGCATCACATCGTGGCACATCCCAAGGGTGCTCCTGACCAGGGGTCGGGGACCTGGACTCAGCCCACCGACCGCTGACGCACGGCTTCGTACAGGACGACTGCTGCCGAGGTAGCGACGTTGAGCGAGTTGGCCAGCCCGGCCATCGGGATGCGTATACGCAGGTCCGCTGCAGCGAGAGCCGGCTCGGTGAGGCCGTATTTCTCGGCGCCGACCGCGACCGCGACACCCCCCGTCAGGTCGGCTGCGGTGTGCAGAAGATCGGTGTCCGGAGTGGTCGCCACGAGCCGCAACTGGTGCACGGACAGCCAACCCAGCACCTGCGCCAGGGTCCCACTCGCCACCGGCACGGAGAACACCGTGCCCTTGCTCCCGCGCACGACATTGGGGTTGCCCCAGTCGGTGACCGGGTCGATCGCGACGACTGCCGCGACGCCGGCCGCGTCGGCCGTCCGCAGCATCGCCCCGAGGTTCCCGGGCTTCTCGATGCCCTCCGCGAGGAGCACGAGCGAGCCCACCGGTACCTCGAGAGCGTCGAGCGAGATACCCGGCTGGGGCACCTCGGCGAGGAACCCGTCGGGCCCTTGACGGTAGGCCGTGCGCTCGAAGGCTGCGCGCGCGACCCGGACCGTGTCGATCCCTCTCGAGCGGCAGTCGTCGACGAGAGCCATCTGGGTCGCGGGATCGAGCATCAGGTCAGCGCAGTGGTACACCGCGCGCGGCCGGACTCCGGCGGCCAGCGCGAGGGACAGCTCCTCGTAGCCTTCGACGAGGGTCGTCCCGGAGGACTCGCGGGCGCGACGACGACGCAACGCCACGAGGCCCTTGAGCCGGGCGTTGGTCGGGGAGGTGATCTCGAGGTCTGACATGGCGGCATACAGCATGGCAGGAGGCTCCGCGACCGGACGGCATCGGACACAATGACCCACCTGGGCACCCCGACGGGCTCGAGCCGGTGGGCACCGAGCGCAGCCAGAACTTCGCCCTCAGCCCAGCAGCGAACGGAGGACGGGCACCAGCCCGTCCTGCTCGATCGACGCGGTGACCTCGTCGGCGATCGCCTTGACCTCGTCGGGGGCGTTGCCCATGGCGACACCCCGGGCCGCCCACCGGAGCATCTCGGTGTCGTTGCGCTGGTCGCCGACGGCCACCGTGTGACCGGGCTCGACGTGCAGGCGGCGACGGACGAGCTCGAGGGCCGACCCCTTGGAGACGCCCTCGGGGTTGATGTCGAGCCACGCCGAGAAGCCGATCGCGTAGTTGACCCCGTGCAGGCCGATCCGCTCGACCAGCTCGAGGAAGTCCTCGCTCGTCCCGTCCGGGGCACGGAAGGTGACGCGGGTGGCGGGGTCGGCGACCAGTTCGTCCCAGGTGACCACCCGCTGGTCGCCCATCAGCTCGCCGTCGGGGAACGGGGCGTTGACCTTGAACCCCACGCCGAGCTCCTCCACGGCGATGACCGCCCCCGGCCAGGCGTCGCGGAGCAGCGACAGCGCCGGGGCGGGGTCGAAGGTCACCGCCTCGATCACCTCGAAACCCCTCTCGCACGTCGGGTCGAGACCCAGCGTGACCGCTCCGTTGGAGCACACGGCATACCCCGTCATGAGGCTGAGACTGTCCAGGATAGGCAGGGTGGCGACGAGCGAACGGCCGGTCGCGATGACGACGTGGTGCCCGGCCGCGGCCACGTCCTGCACCGCGTGCCGAACCGGCTCGCTGAGGAAGCCGTCGTGGTGGATCGTCGTCCCGTCGACGTCGAGTGCGACGAGGTGAGGCGTCACCGGCATACGGGAAACCTACTCGGCGGCGGCGAGCGCGGCGCGGATCGAGAGCCGGCCCTGGGTCTGGAGCAGCGCCCTGCGGTAGACCTTCTCGCCGAAGACGATGGCGACGAACGCGAACGCGAGCAGACCCGCCAACGCGACCACCGGTTCCCACCAGGGCACGCCACCGTCGAGGACCGGGGTGGTGACCGGCACACGGGATCAGCCGGGAGTCGGAACTGCCGCCTCCTCGCGACGGTCGTGAGCCCAGATGGCTGCCACGTGGCGGGCGTCGGTGCCGCAGCATCCGCCGCGGACCCTCAGGTTCGGCAACATCGCGGCGAGCGCGGCGCTCGTGGTGGCGAAGTCGGTCAGGTCGCCCTCGTCGAGAACGTCGGCCTCGTCCAACTCTGCGTGGCTCTGCCGCGAGGCGTTGGCCCGAGCCCCGACGATCCGAGCGCGCTGGGCCCCGGTCAGGTCGGCGACGGCGAGGGCGAGGTGCGTGGGGTGGGCGCAGTTGAGCAGGTAGTAGTCGGGCGGGTCGGTCCGGTCCACTTCTGCCAGCGCCGCCCCGAGTGCGGACCCGTCGGGCAGTCGGCCGTCGGTCTCGACGGTGAAGGACACGGCAACGGGTATGCCGGCCGCTCGGGCTGCGCGGACCACGCCCGCCGCCTCACCGGCACCGGTCAGCGTCAGGGCCGTGACGAGGTCAGCACCCGCCTCGGCGAAGACGTCGATCTGGGCGCGGTGGTAGTCGGCCGCCTCGGCGGGATCGACGGCCCCGCCGGCCCGGTAGCCGTCGCCGCGCGGGCCGATCATGCCGCTCACCAGGACCGGGGCGGTGGCCGCGAGGTCAGACAACTCGGTGGACCGCAGGGCCTGCAGCCAGGCGACCGCGGCCCGGTTCACCGCCGCCAGGTCTGCGGCGGTGTGGCCGAGCACGGCGCCCCAGTCCGGGTTGGCCCGCCAAGTCGGCGTCTCCAGGAGCAGGCCGGCGCTGTGGTCGCGAGCGATCGCGGCATACGGCAGGTAGTAGTCCCGAAGCAGCACCCGGCCGGGCTCGGAGGCGAGCAGCGGGTACGCCGCGAAGTCGGGCAGGTCGGCGCCGTGGTGGAAGAGCAGGTCGGTCTCCAGCCCACCGTCGGTCACCATGGGGTGACCGTCGAGCTGGGGCAGGCGTGCGGTCAACGGAATGCACCGGCCTCACCGCGCTGAAGGGAATGGTCCGCGTCCCGGTATAGCAGCCGAGGCCGGACGCAGGAGCGGGACCGGACTCAACCAGCCGATCGGGTGACTCAGGGAGCGGGCGAGGTGTTCGTGGGACCCGGGGTGACCGAGCCGGTGTTCGTCGGCGGCACGGAGGTCGAGCT
>JBDTBX010000191.1:0-3742 GCA_039923915.1 Nostocoides sp.
AGGAAGAGTCCTCCACCGACACCGTTCTCGTCGTGCCCGCGGCTGACGTCGTCGCCGTGCCGGACGCAGAGGTCGCAGCCGACCGGCCCGCAGCAGCCGAGGCAGCGCCCGCCGAGCAGGTCGCACCGGTTCCGGCACCGCGGCCCGGGCCCCCGCGCAGCGCGACCCCGGCGGCCCTGGCTGGCCGTGTGCACGCACCGGTCACCTCGGTTCCCGCTCCCCCGCCGCCGTCGGAGTCGGCCCGGTTCGGTCGGGTCGGCGAGGACGGCACGGTCTACGTCACCGACGGGGACGCCGAGCGCGAGGTCGGCTCCTATCCCGACGTCAGCAACGATGAGGCCCTGCAGTACTTCGCCCGCAAGTACGACGAGCTGCTCGCCCAGGCCGACCTGCTCTTGCGACGGCTCACCTCGGCCGAGGTTCCCGGCAAGGAGGCCGCCGACAGTTTGGCCGCCCTCAAGGAGCACACGGCCGAGCCGCTCGTCGTGGGTGACCTCGCCGCCCTCCGCGTCAAGGTGGCCGGTATCGAGACCTTGGTCGGCCAACGTCGCGAGGCGGAGGCCGCCGAGCGGGCCGCCGCCAAGGCCCAGGCCACCACCGAGCGTGAGGCCCTCGTCGCCGAGGCGGAGCAGATCGCCGGTCAGCCGGTCGACAAGATCCAGTGGAAGACGAGCAGCGAGCGGATGCGTGCCCTGCTCGACCAGTGGAAGCAGCACCAGCGCTCCGGGCCCAAGCTGGACAAGCCCACCGAAAACGGACTCTGGACGCGATTCAGCCACGCCCGCAACAGCTTCGACAAGGCGCGGCGTACGCACTTCGCCCAGCTCGAGGACACCCAGTCCGGCGCCAAGCGGAACAAGGAGAACCTGGTCAAGGAGGCGGAGCACCTGGCCACCTCCAAGGACTGGACACCCACGGCCCGCGCGTTCAAGGGCCTGATGGACCAGTGGCGGCTGGCCGGCCGGGCCGCACGCCCCGATGACGACGCCCTCTGGTCGCGCTTCAAGGCCGCCCAGGACGCGTTCTTCGCCGCCAAGGACGAGGTGACCGCCGCCGAGGACGCCGAGTTCCGCGCCAACCTCGCGGTCAAGGAGCAGCTGATCAGCGAGGCCCAGACCATTCTGCCGGTCACCGACGTGGAGGCCGCCAAGACCAAGCTCCGCGTCATCCAGGACAAGTGGGACAAGGCGGGCAAGGTGCCGCGCGGCGACATCGAGCGGATCGAGAAGGAGATCCGGCGGGTCGAGACCACCGTCCGCGAGGCCGATGACGCCAAGTGGAAGACCTCCAACCCCGAGGTCGTCGCCCGCGCCAACTCGATGGTGACCCAGCTCGAGGCCTCGATCGCCGGCACCCGCGACGACCTGTCCAAGGCCGAGGCGGCCGGCAACGTGCGCAAGGTCAAGGAGCTCCAGGCCAAGATCGAGGCGCAGCAGGCGTGGCTGGGCCAGGCCCGCGCCGGCCTCGGCGGCTGAGCGCAACCTCGGTCAGGTGGCGGGTGCTTGTCGCTTGCCACCGGTGAGGCGGTAGACGTCGAACACACCGTCGATCTTGCGCACCGCGCTGATGACGTGCTGGAGGTGCGTCGTGTCGCCCATCTCGAAGGTGAACTTGGAGATGGCAACCCGATTGCGCGACGTCTGCACCGACGCCGACAGGATGTTGACGCCGTGGTCGGACAGGACCCGGGTGACGTCGGAGAGCAGGCGGTTGCGGTCGAGCGCCTCCACCTGGAGCTGGACGAGGAAGACGGTGGCCGAGGACGGGCCCCACTCCACCTCGATCAGCCGGTCGGACTGGGCGAGCAGCGACTCGGCATTTGTGCAGTCGCGGCGGTGGACCGAGACGCCGTCCCCGCGCGTGACGAAGCCGATGATCCCGTCCCCCGGGACGGGCGTGCAGCAGCGGGCCAGTTTGACCCATACGTCGGTCTGTCCCTTGACGATGACGCCCGGGTCGCCGGTGCGCGACCGGGGTGATCGCCCGGTCTGCGGGATGGTCGCCTCGGCGAGGTCCTCGTTGGCGCCGTCCTCTCCCCCGACGCTGGCCAGCACCCGGGCGACGATGTGCTGGGCGGAGACGTGGCCCTCGCCGACCGCGGCATACAGGGCGTCGATGCTGTCGTAGCGGAGGGCGGAGGCGACGCCGGTCAGCGTGTCAGCCGACATCAGCCGTTGCAGCGGCAGGCTCTGCTTGCGCATCGTCTTGGCGATGGCGTCCTTGCCCCGCTCGATCGCCTCCTCGCGGCGCTCCTTGGAGAACCACTGGCGGATCTTGTTGCGGGCCCGGGCCGAGGCGACGAACGACAACCAGTCGCGCGACGGCCCGGCTCCATCGGCCTTGGAGGTGAGCACCTCGACGATGTCGCCGTTCTCCAGGCGCGACTCGAGCGGCTGGAGTCGGCCGTTGACCCGGGCACCGATGCAGTGGTGCCCGACTTCGGTGTGCACGGCATAGGCGAAATCGACCGGGGTGGAGCCGGCGGGCAGGTCGATGACGCGACCCTGCGGGGTGTAGACGTAGACGGCGTTGGCGGTGATCTCGAAGCGGAGCGACTCCAGGAACTCCATCGGGTCACTCGTCTCGCGCTGCCAGTCCATGAGCTGACGGACCCAAGCCATGTCGTTGGGCGCGGCGCCGTTGGCCGCCGGCATGGCGCCGTTCTTGGCCGCCGGCCCGTCCTCCTTGTACTTCCAGTGCGCCGCGACGCCGTACTCCGCCCGCCGGTGCATGGCGTGGGTGCGGATCTGGATCTCGACGACCTTGCCCTCGGGTCCGACCACCGTCGTGTGGAGGGACTGGTACATGTTGAACTTCGGCTTGGCGATGTAGTCCTTGAACCGCCCCGGCACCGGGTTCCACCGTGCGTGCAGCGCCCCGAGCGCGGCGTAGCAGTCGCGCACCGTGTCGACCAGCACCCGCACCGCGATGAGGTCGTGGATGTCGTCGAAGTCGCGACCACCGACGATCATCTTCTGGTAGACGGAGTAGTAGTGCTTGGGCCGACCCGTGACGACGGTCTTGATCTTGGCATCGCGCAGGTCGGCCGTGACCTGATCCCGCACGGCGGTCAGCGAGTGCTCCCGCTGCCCGGCCCGCTCCGAGACGAGCCGGACGATCTCGTCGTAGATGTTCGGGTAGAGCGTCTGGAAGGACAGGTCCTCCAGCTCCCACTTGATCGTGTTCATGCCGAGCCGGTGGGCGAGCGGCGCGTAGATCTCCAGGGTCTCGCGGGCCTTGCGCTCGGCGTTCTCCCGCGACACGTAGCGCCACGTGCGGGCGTTGTGCAGGCGGTCGGCGAGCTTGATGAGCAGGACCCGGATGTCCTGGGCCATCGCGACGATCATCTTGCGAACCGTCTCGGCCTCGGCCGCCTCTCCGTAGGTCACCTTGTCGAGCTTGGTCACCCCGTCGACGAGCCCGGCGATCTCCTTGCCGAAGTCCTTCTCCAGCTCGGCCAGCCCGTATGCCGTGTCCTCGACGGTGTCGTGGAGCAGGGCTGCCGCGAGGGTCGGGGCGGTCATGCCGAGCTCGGCGAGGATCGTCGTCACCGCGAGAGGGTGGGTGATGTAGGCGTCGCCACTCTTGCGCATCTGCCCCTCGTGGGCGCGCTCGGCGACGGCATACGCACGCTCGACGACGCTCAGGTCCTCCTTGGGGTGGATCCGTCGGACCGCTTCGAGGAGGGGGACGAGGGTCGGGTTGGTCGCGGGGCGGCTGCTCCCGATTCGGGCGAACCGAG
>JBDTBX010000192.1:0-3705 GCA_039923915.1 Nostocoides sp.
GAGGTGACCGCACCCGACGCCGACCCGCACATCCCCTCGATCGTGGCGATCTACCCCGCCAACGACTGGCACGAGCGGGAGACGTGGGACATGTTCGGCATCCAGTTCGACGGTCACCCGGCCCTGACCCGGATCCTCATGCCCGACGACTGGCCGGGCCACCCGCAACGCAAGGACTACCCGCTTGGCGGGATTCCCGTGGAGTACAAGGGCGGCACCGTCCCGCCGCCGGACCAGCGGAGGTCGTACAGCTGATGATCACCCCACAACGCTCGACGCTCCACCGGCCCACGCGCAACGTGGGACCCAGCTCCGATACCTTGCGGGGGCCCCGATGAGGACGACATCGGACATCTACGAGAGCGGTGGCCCGGAGCTGGCTGCCGACATCTTCGCCACCTCGATCGCCGACGAGCAGGCCGCCGTGGGCGCGGCCGTCTTCAACCCCCAGGGCGGGGACTGGGAGAGCCTCGTGGACGAGGCGACGGCGCTGAACGAGGAGCGGATCGTCGTCAACATGGGTCCCCAGCACCCGTCGACCCACGGCGTGCTCCGGCTCATCCTCGAGCTCGACGGCGAGACGGTGACCGAGGCCCGTGCGGGCATCGGCTACCTGCACACCGGCATCGAGAAGAACATGGAGTTCCGCACCTGGGTCCAGGGCGTGACCTTCTGCACGCGGATGGACTACCTCACGCCGATGTTCAACGAGACGGCCTACTGCCTGGCCGTCGAGAAGCTGCTCGGCATCACCGAGCAGATCCCCGAACGGGCCTCGGTCATCCGAGTCCTCATGATGGAGCTCAACCGGGTCGGCTCCCACCTCGTCTGCATGGGCACCGCCGGGATGGAGATGGGCGCGACGACGGTCATGACGATCGGCTTCCGTGAGCGCGAGCGGATCCTGTCGATCTTCGAGATGGTCAGCGGCCTGCGGATGAACCACGCCTACGTCCGCCCCGGCGGTGTCGCCCAGGACATCCCGCACGGGACCATCGACGCGATCCGCGAGATGGTTCCGTTGGTGCGCAAGGGAATCCACGAGCTCGAGCTCCTGCTCGTGGAAAACCCGATCCTCAAGGGCCGGATGCAGAAGGTCGGCTACCTCGACCTCACCGGCTGCGTGGCCCTCGGCATGACCGGGCCCGTCCTACGCAGCGCCGGGCTGCCGCACGACCTGCGGAAGTCCGAGCCCTACTGCGGCTACGAGACCTATGACTTCGACGTCATCACCCGCGACTCCGCCGACGCGTACGGTCGCCTGCTCGTCCGGTTCGGCGAGATGTATGAGTCGCTGAAGATCGCCGAGCAGTGCGTCGACCGGCTCCAGGCCAACCCCGGCCCGGTCATGGTCGCCGACAAGAAGATCGCCTGGCCGGCCCAGCTGTCGGTCGGCGGCGACGGTCAGGGCAACAGCCCGGACCACATCCGGGAGATCATGGCCACCTCGATGGAGTCCCTCATCCATCACTTCAAGCTGGTGACCGAGGGCTTCCGGGTCCCGCCCGGTCAGGCGTATGCCGCGATCGAGAGCCCCAAGGGCGAGCTGGGCTGCCATGCCGTCTCCGACGGTGGCACCCGCCCGTTCCGCGCGCACTTCCGCGAACCCTCCTTCAACAACCTGCAAGCCACGGCGGTGATGTGCGAAGGCGGCCAGGTCGCCGACGTCATCGTGGCCGTCGCCTCCATCGACCCTGTCATGGGAGGCGTCGACCGCTGATGGCCGAAAACTTCGGACGGCAGACCGCCTCCGGTCACCTGACCGTCTCCGCAGAGTCCAAGGCGCCCTATGCCGCTGACGTCCTCGCGTCGTTGCGCGCGGACGCCGAGCAGGTCATCGCGCGCTACCCGCAGAAGGGCTCGGCGCTGGTGCCGATCCTCCACCTCGTCCAGTCCGTCGACGGCTACGTGACCGGGCGGGGCATCGACTTCTGCGCCGACCTGCTGGACCTGTCGACCGCCGAGGTCTCAGGGGTCGCGACGTTCTACACCCAGTACAAGCGGCACCCCAACGGTGAGTACACCGTCGGCGTCTGCACCAACACGCTGTGCGCGATCATGGGCGGCGACCAGATCTGGGACACCGTCTGCGGCCATCTCGGCATCGGCCACGACGAGACGACGGCCGACGGCATGGTCACCCTCGAGCGGATCGAGTGCAACGCGGCCTGCGACTACGCGCCGGTGGTGATGGCCAACTGGGAGTTCTTCGACAACCAGACGCCCGACTCGGCCATCGCGCTCATCGACGACCTGCGCGCCGGCACAGACGTCCGGCCCAGCCGCGGGCCCGACAAGGTGCGCACCTTCAAGCAGGTGTCGCGCACGCTCGCCGGGTTCAGCGACGGCCTCGCCGACGAGGGTGTCGGCGCCGGCCCGGCGTCGCTCGTCGGCCTGGAGCTGGCTCACGCCAACGGCTGGACCGCCCCCAACGGCAGTTCCTCGGCGACCGAAGCCGCACCGGCGCAGGACACGAAGTCAGCCGACGCCGCTCCCGCACCGGCCGGGGACGCCAGGACGGCGGACGACGCGAAGGTCCCCGTCAAGGGGATGCCGGCGATCGTCGCCGACATCGACACGGCGCACGTCGATCAGCCCGCTGCCGAGCAGGCTGCCGTTGCGGCCGTCACTGGTGTCGCGCCGACGGTGGAGGCCGAACCGGAGGCGCACGTCGAGCGCGCTACCGAGCCCCCTCACGCGCAGCCAACGCTGTTCGCCGAGCCGGCGAGTACCGAGTCCGAGGTCGACGAGGCCACGGTCGCGCGGATCAACCTGGTCGCGGGCGGAGCAGCCGCTAGCCCGGTACACGACGCCGACGAGTCGACTGCCGCCCCCACCGAGAAGGCGACCGACCGTGGCAGCCACGATGACGGCGGCCACGGGGGGGGTTCGGCGAAGCCGGCGCCCGACGGCAGCGGGCCGACCGGCTGGGACGTCAAGGGCAACGCCAACTCGATGCTGTTCCACACCCCAGAGTCGCCCTGGTACAAGCGGACCAGGCCCGAGGTGTGGTTCCGCGACGCCGCGTCGGCTCTGGCTGCCGGCTTCACCGACGCGCTCCGGCGCCGCCGCGAGCCCACGTCCGAACACCACGAGCCCACCGACGGCAAGGACGAGGCATGAGTACCACGCTGACGCCGATCCTCACGAAGTTCTGGGACGACCCGCAGTCCTGGACCTTGGACACCTACGTGCGCAACGAGGGTTATCAGGCCCTCGACAAGGCGCTCGCCATGGACCCCAAGACGCTCATCGACATGACGAAGAACTCGGGGCTCCGGGGTCGTGGCGGCGCCGGCTTCCCGACCGGCATGAAATGGAGCTTCCTGCCCCCGCCCGACGGTGGCCCCCGCTACCTCGTCGTCAACGCCGACGAGTCCGAGCCGGGCACCTGCAAGGACGTCCCGCTCATGATGGCCGCCCCGCAGATCCTCATCGAAGGCTGTGTCATCACCTCCTACGCCATCGGCTGCAACCATGCGTTCATCTACGTGCGCGGGGAGGTCGTCCACGTCTACCGCCGGCTGCTGCGCGCCGTCGAGGAGGCGTATGCCGCGGGCCACCTGGGCAAGGACATCCACGGCTCCGGCTTCGACCTGGACATCACCGTGCACGCCGGTGCCGGCGCGTACATCTGCGGCGAGGAGACCGCGCTGCTCGACAGCCTCGAGGGTCGGCGTGGGCAACCGCGCAGCAAGCCGCCAT
>JBDTBX010000193.1:0-2581 GCA_039923915.1 Nostocoides sp.
GGGGCATCGTCGAGGAACCGACCGTGCCCTGGCCGCGCACCTGGGCGAAGTAGCCGAGCGAGATGTAGGTCCAGACGTCGGTGCACAGGTTGTGCAGCACCCGGTTGAACCGGGCGACGTCGGCATACAGCTCGGCCTGCCAGTCGTGGCTCTCGATCTGGGTCGTGAGCGGGTTCCAGGTCAGGCCGAGGCCCTCGACGAAGGTCTGCGAGATGGTCTGCCAGTCGGCGTCCGGCACCGCGGCGAGGTGCGCGCCGTAGGTGCCCGTCGCGCCGTTGGCCTTGCCGAGGTATTCCGCGGCGTCGATCCGGCGCAGCTGGCGGCCGAGCCGGTGGGCGAGGACGGCGAGCTCCTTGCCGAGGGTCGTCGGGGTGGCCGGCTGGCCGTGCGTGTGCGCAAGGAGCGGGACGTCGGCGAGGTCCTGGGCCATCGCGACGACCTGGTCGTATGCCGCGCGCGCCCGGGGCAGCCACACCTGCCGGATCGCGCCCTGAACCATGAGGGCATAGGACAGGTTGTTGATGTCCTCGCTCGTGCAGCAGAAGTGGATGAGTTCGGCCAGCCCCTTGTCGGCCTCGTCGGGGGCCACCTGCGTGAGCCGCTTCTTGAGGAAGTACTCGACCGCCTTGACGTCGTGCTGGGTGACCCTCTCGGTCGTGGCCAGCTCCTCGATCTCGGTCGGGCCGAAGTCGTCGACGACGGCCCGTAGGCGGGTGATCTCGTCGGCGGTCAGCCGGCGCACGCCGGGTACGACCTGGGCGTCGGTGAGGTGGATGAGCCACTCGACCTCGACGCGGACCCTGGCCCGGTTGAGCGCGGGCTCGGAGAGGTGGTCGACGAGCGGCGCGACGACGGAACGGTAGCGGCCGTCGAGGGCGCCGAGCGCGATGGGAGGGGTGGCATCCGCCAGCAGGACCATGCCCCGATCCTTCCACCCGGGCGGCCCGGCTCAGGACAGCGCGGCCCGGACGTGGGCGATGATGCCCGGCAGGGCCGCCCGCACCTCGGCATAGGTCTGATCGAAGGCGCGGTCCGGACCGTACCAGGGGTCGTCCATCTCGAGGGTGCCCTCCTCCACCGCGGCCGGATCGAAGGACCGGAACAAGCGCACCTTGGCCCGTTCCTCGTCGGTCCGGGCCAGGCGGAGCAGATCGCGCAGGTGGCTGGAGTCGGCGGCCAGCAACAGATCCCGATCGACCAGCCAGGACCGGTCGATCTGCCGTGCTCGGTGACCGCCGCCGCCGAGGTCGGCGTGCCCGTTGCGCCGGAGCACCGCCAGGGTCCGACGGTCTGCCGGGCTGCCCGCCTCCCACGAGGTCGTCCCGCCGGAGTCCACGGCTACGACGTGGTCGAGTCCGGCATCCGCGAAGGCCTCCCGGAGGAGGAACTCGCCCATCGGGGAGCGGCAGATGTTCCCGGTGCAGACGACCGCGACCCGGTAGGGGCGTTCTGGCCCGTATGCCGTGGCGGTCACTCGAGATCCAGCCAGATCCGGGCTTGGCCGAAGTCGTCGGCCTCGAACGGTCCGGGCAGGTCCGGGAGCCGACCGAGAAGGGGAACCCCTGCCGCGTCGGGGAATTCGTCCAGTAGGTCCCGCGTTGCGGCCTCCAGGTCGGGGATACCGGGCCAATGCGTGAGCACCACACCGAGAAACGGCAGTCCGCGCTGACGGAGGACCTCGCCGGTGAGGGCTGCGGCGTTCAGATCCCCGCGCGTCGGGCGTGCGGCAAGGATGAAGCCCACGCTGGATCCTTTGTAACGCAACGCGGCTGCCACGTCGAGCAACGTCCCCCGCCGGGTGTCGAGGTGCGTCATCGTCCCGCCCGTCCCCTCGACGAGGACCAGTCCGGAGCGCTCGCCCAGAGCACCGACCGCCTTGGCGTGCTCAGCAACGCGCGGGAGCGCGAAGCCCACCCGGGCCGCCGCGACCACCGGCGCCAGCGGGAGGCGCAGACGGACTCGTTCGTGGACGTCAACTCCCTTGACCCACAGGCGGATTCGATCGACGTCTCCCCCCTCCCAGTCGGCGGTACCGGTCTGCACAAGCTTGATGACCGCGACGTCGGTCCGATGCCGCAGGACGCTGGCCAGGGCGGCGGTCGTCGCCGTCAGCCCGACCCCCGGCCCGGTGCCGGTGACGAGGACGACGCTCGGGAGGGACACCGGGTCACCCACGTCGAGCTCCGGTCACCTCGTGCAGGAGGTCGCGACCACTCCACTGCCGGGACCCGCCCGGCCCGGCTCGTTCGGCCTCCCCGACGAGCCGGCATACGGCGTCGCAGGCAGGAGTCGGTATGCCGTGCGCGCGGCCCAGCCGGGCGACCTCGCCCTGGAGCTCGGCGATCTCGGTCGAGCGGCCCGCCGTGAGGTCGTCGGCCATCGAGGAGCGCGCCGCCGGGTCGACGCGCAGGCTGGTCCGGGCGGCCACCCGAAAGACGGGGTCGGGGGACCGAAGCATCCGGATCGTCGCGGCGGGGCTGATCGGGGTGAGCCGGGCCGGCTTGACGTGGAGCGCCGCGTAGACGGCCAGGGCCTCCTCCTGGCAGGCGGCGAGGACCCGTCGGTAGTCGCGCTGGGCAAG
>JBDTBX010000194.1:0-13525 GCA_039923915.1 Nostocoides sp.
AGAGGCCGCCGCCGTCGTCGTTGCGGCGCAGCACGTGCGGGTCGAGCGCCGGGAGACCCTGCTCGGTGGGGAGACCCGGACGACCCTCGCGCTCGAGGACGCCCGGCACCCAGATACCCTGCTCCGCCAAGGTGCCGCCGTACTCGGCCAGGACGGCCCTGGGTGCTCCGTCGGCCGCGATCCGGCCGTCGGCGTCCAGGACGAGGAGTCGGTCGGCGAAGTCCACCCACGGGCCGAGCAGGTGCTCGACGACCACCGTCGTGAGGTGGTGCCGGTCGGCCACCTGCTCCACGGTGGCGCGGACGGCCGCCGCGTTCTCGGCGTCGAGCATCGCAGTCGGCTCGTCGAGGAGCAGCACGGTCGGTTCGAGGGCGAGCGCCCCCGCGATCGCCAACCGCTGGGTCTGGCCGCCGGAGAGCGCACCCGTCGGGGTGTCGAGGGGCTTGCCGAGCCGGACGGTGTCGACCGCGGTCCGCACCCTTGCGGGCATCGCGTGTCGTGGGAGGCCGACATTCTCGGGGCCGAAGGCGACGTCGCGTCCGATGGTGGCTGCGACGACGCCGGCACCCGGTTCCTGCAGGACCAGACCGACGGCACCGGGGCGACTGCCCGCCTCGGCCCCGTCGATGGTCACCGTGCCCGAGCCCTCTCCGGCGTCGGCGACCTCGAGCAGCCCTCCGAGGGCACGCAGCAGCGTCGACTTGCCCGACCCGGACGGCCCGGCGAGCAGGAGGCGCTGCCCGGCCGGGATGGCGAGGTCGATGCCGTCGAGCACTGGTTCCCGCCGCCCGAACGGCCGCCACCGCAGCCCCTCGACGACCACCTCACCGCGGTGTCCGCGGCCACCACTGCCCACTGCCGGCGCGGAGGGCGGGTCGGGCGCGGCGTAGGGCCTTGTGGGTGCGTCGTCCGAGGGCGGGAGCTCAGACAGCGTGCGCCTCGCGGACTTCTTGGCCGGGCGGGAAGGCATTGAGGGCTCCCGCCCGAGCCAGGGCACGGGTCAGCAGCCAGCCGACCCCGCCGGCGATGACGGCACCCGCGACGGTGAGGATCACGGCATACGCCAGCTTGTAGCCCATACCCCAGTCGGTCCAGTACACAAACCATTCGTACACAGCTTCCAACGGCGCAGACATCGCGCCCGCGAGGACGGCGGCACCAAGGCCGAACGCGGCATACCCGAGGAGGGCGAACGCGAGTTCGGCACCGAGGCCCTGCAGGGTGCCCGAGACCAGGGTCGCCGCACCCCATGTCGAGCCGGGGATGGCTTCGACGACGGCTGCGATGAGCTCACAGAACAGGGCTGCGCCCGGGCGGCGGACGACCAGCCCACCGATGACGCCCGCCATCAGCCAGGGTGCCCCGGTGATGCCCTGGAGGGGCGGGAAGATCGCGGCGAGCCCGTTCGCCGGCGCCTGGTAGGCCAGGCCCCAGGCCCAGTAGAGGACGCCGAACGCAACGCCGAGGAACGCGACGGTGAGCAGGTCGACGGTCCGCCAGCCCATGAGCGGGCGGGTCGCCAGGATGCTGCGGCCGCGACCGAGCCAGACGCCCGGCCGGCTTGTGGTGTTGGTGCTCATCTTCTGTTCTCTTCCCGTGGAATCCGATGGATACCTCGGGGAGGGATCGTGCGCAGCACACGGGGTCGTATGCCGACCACGGACCCTGAGATCCCGACTCCCTACGCCGGTGCGAACCAGATCAGGTGCGAGGGTCTGCGGTTGCCCGCACTCTCAGCGCTTGCGCGCTCCCCTGTCGTTGACAACGAAATGGTACTCCACCGGTTGTGGCACAGTGAGCGCATGGGAACCATGGTGTGGCGCATCCTCGGAACGGGCTCGGCCCTGATCGCCGGAATCGGCGCGAGCAAGGTCGTGGACCAGATCTGGAAGCGGTCCGGTCAGGGCCACGGGGTCGACCCGCGGAACCCTGAGGTGCCGTTCAAGCAGGCCTTCCTGTATGCCGCGCTCACCGGTCTCGTCGCCGGGACGGCCCGGACGATGGCCACCCGCAAGGCGGCGGAGTACTACCAGCACTCGGCCGGCCACCTGCCCGCCGCCATGCTCCCCAAACCCGCCAAGGCCGACACGAGGGCCACCAAGGCCTGAGTCGCCCGGTCAGTGGGTGAGGGTGCTGGCGAGGGGGACGCCGGGACGGTAGGCCAGGTGGAGGTAGGACGGAGCATCGAGCAGCGCGAGGTCAGCCGGGCCACCAACGCTGACGCGGCCGATGTCACGGCGGCGCAATGAGGTTGCCGAGGTGACGGTCGCGGCATACAGCGCCTCGGCAGGTGTCATCCCCATCTCGCGGACGGCGAGCGCGATGACGAACGGCATCGAGGAGGTGTTGCAGGTGCCGGGGTTGCAGTCCGTGGCGAGCGCGACCTGGACCCCCGCACGGAGCAGTCGGCGGGCGTCGACGTAGGGCATCCGGGTCGAGTACTCCACTCCCGGCAACAGGCCAGCGACCGTGTCGCTCCCGGCCAGGGCCGCCACGTCCTCGTCGGACAGAAACGTGCAGTGGTCGACGCTCGCGGCGCCGAGCTCGACGGCCAGCTGGACCCCTGGGCCGGGGCCGAGCTGGTTGCCGTGGACGCGCAGGTCGAGCCCGGCGGTCCGGCCGGCTTCGAGCACGACGCGCGACTCCTCGCCGTCGAAGGCGTGAGGCGAGTTCGGCTCGCAGAACACGTCGATCCAACGGGCGTGCGGTGCACAGGCCGTCAGCATCGGGCCCGTCACGAGATCGACGTAGGCCGCGCGGTCGGCGGCATACTCCGGCGGTACGACGTGCGCCCCGAGGAAGGTGACCTCGGGGGTGAACTCGGCGGCAATCTTCAGGATGCGCGCCTCGTCGTCGACGGTCAGCCCGTAGCCGCTCTTGATCTCCACGGTCGTCGTGCCCTGCCGCGCCATCTCGGCGATGCGGGCGCCGACGAGGGCGCGGAGTTCGTCGTCACTCGCCGCGCGCGTGGCGGCAACGGTGTTCGTGATGCCACCTCCGTCGTAGGCCGCACCCGTCAGCCGGGCGACGAACTCGGCTGCCCGGTCGCCGGCGTAGAGGACGTGGGAGTGGCTGTCGACGAAGCCCGGGATGACCGACTGTCCACCGAGGTCGCACCGGACGTCGGCGGCGGGTGCCGAGGACTCCGGGCCGAGCCAGGCCACCCGGTCGTCATCGAGGACGACGGCCGCGTCGGTCACGATGCCGAGCCGCTCGACGTCCCTGCCCTCGGGGTCCCCGTCGCAGGTCACCAGCTCGCAGATCCCGGTGAACAGGGTGGTGGCTATGGCGGTCACGCTCCCCGGATCAGGTCGAGAGCCTCGACGAGCATTGGCTCGATCGGGTCGAACCGGTGCCGGCGATCGGTCACCACTTGCTTGCCGCCGACGAAGACGTCCGTCACGTCGGGCGCGCCCGCGGAGTACAGGATCTGACCGGGGCGACTACCCGCCGTGCGCAGACTGTCGAGGCGAACCGCAATGAAGTCGGCGAGCGCACCGGGCGCGAGGGCGCCACCGTCGTACCAACCGAGCGAGGCGTAGCCGGCGGCGGTGGCCGCAGTCAGCAGCTCAGGCGTCGTGAAGCGGACCCGCTCGTTGCTCATCAGCCGCTCGTGCATCTCCAGACCGCGGATCTCCTCGAACGGGTCGATGATCGCGTTCTGGTCAGAGCCGAGCGAGAGGTGGACGCGGGCGTCGTGGAGGCGGCGCGCCGGGCCGATGCCGTCGGCCAGGTCGCGCTCGGTCGTCGGGCAGAAGCACACCGTCGAGGACGCGCCCGCGAGCAGGTCGATGTCGGCATCGGTGACGTTGGTGGCGTGCACCGCGGTGAACCGGTCGGTGACGAGCCCGGCATCGTCGAGCAAGCCGGTGGGCGTGAGTCCGTAGAACGCTTGTGCGGCAACGTCTTCGGCCATCTGCTCACTGACGTGGGCATGAACGACCCGCTGTCCGACAGCACGGGCGAACTCCTTGAGGGCAGCCCGCGGCAGGGCGCGGACCGAGTGGGCGGCGGCCCCGATCCGCACGGTGTCGCTGTCGTGGAGCAGGCTGGTGCGCTCCTGCCAGGCCTCGACGTTGCCGTCGCTGAACCGCACCTGGACCTCGTCGAGATCGGCGTGACCGTGCCCGCTGAGCCCGCCGGCGAGGTAGCAGGTGTCAAGGAGGGTCAGCCGGATCCCGATGTCGTCGGCGGCCTGGATGAGCGCGGCGCCCATGGCGTTCGGGTCGTCGTACCGGGCGCCCCCGGGGGCATGGTGCAGATAGTGGAAGTCGCCGACGACCGTGTAGCCGGCGAGCAGCATCTCGGCGAAGACCGCACGGGCCAGCGCGAGGTAGGTGTCCGGGTTGAGCCGCGTCGCCACGGCATACATGACCTCGCGCCAGGTCCAGAAGTTGCCGCCGTCGGCGTGCGTGCGCCCGCGCAGGGCCCGGTGGAAGGTGTGGCTGTGCCCGTTGGCGAGCCCGGGGAGGACGACGCCGTCGAGGCGGATGTCACCATCGTGGGCCCGTTGCTTTGGGGTGACCCTGAGGAACCGGCCGTCCTCGACGGTGAGCCGGACGCCCGCAGCGGGACCGCTGGGGAGGTAGGCGTGCGGTGCCCAGTACGTCGTCACGCGTCACCCCCGGCGAGATCCTCGAGGACGGAAGCGAGCGCCGCGACGCCCGCGTGGCAGTCGTCTGCCTCGGCCCATTCTGCCGGGGCGTGGGACACCCCGGTGGGGTTGCGAACGAACAACATGGCCGTGCGGATGCCGTGATTGGCCAGGATCCCCGCGTCGTGCCCCGCGCCCGTGCCGATGACGGGTATGCCGCCGAGCCGGGTCGCGAGCCGGCGCGCGAGACCGGGGTCGAAGGCCGTCGTCGGAGTCCAGGACTCCTCGGTGACGGTCGCGTCGAACTCGCCCGCCACGCTGCTCACCTCGGCCACGACCCGGCGGACGGCGTCAGCGTCGGGGCCGCGGGCGTCGAGCCAGCCGGTCACCGCACTGGGGATGGCGTTGACGCCGCCGGGGGTCACCCGCACCTTGCCGATGGTCGCGACGCAGCCGTGGTGCTCGGCGGCCCGCCGGGCGGCGATCACCGAGGCTGCGTGGCCGAGCATGGCGTCGCGACGGTCGTCGAGCCGCGTGGTGCCGGCGTGGTTGGCCTCGCCGGGCGTGTCGATCCGCCAGCGGCCGTGTGGCCAGATGTCAGAGCCGACCGCGACCGGGGCGTCGGTCTCCAGGTCGGCGAGCAGTCGCCCCTGCTCGACGTGAAGCTCGACGAAGGTGCCGATCCGGGCCAGCGTCTCCGGGTCAGGTCCCATCGTCTCCGGGTCGCGTCCGGCGTGCCGCCAGGCATCGGCCATCGACGTGCCGTCGGCGTCGGTGAGCGAGCGCGCTCGGTCGGCGCTGAGCACGCCGGTGATGACCCTGGACCCGGCGCAGGCGATGCCGAAGCGGGCGCCCTCCTCGTCGACGAAGTTGACGACGGCGATGGGGAGCGAGGGCTGGAATCCTCTGTCCCGCAATGCATCGAGCGCCGCAAAGGAACTCACGACACCCAACGGACCGTCGAAGGCGCCGCCGTCAGGAACCGAGTCGAGGTGACTACCGGTCACGACACCCGGGATGCCCGCAGCGACCGCCGCATCAGGGTCACCCCACCAGGCCCACTGGTTGCCCATCCGGTCGGTCGTGAGGTCGAGCCCGCGACGGGTCACCTCGGCGGCGAACCACTCGCGCAGGTCATGGTCCTCGCGGGTCCAGGCAAACCGGGAGTAGCCGCCGGTCTGCGCCGACCGTCCTACGGGTGTCAGCCCCGACCACATCGACGTGAACGTCACGAGCGCCAACCTAGGCTGTCGGCATGAGCGACCAGCCAGGCCAGGGGGCCGGAGCGACGCGGGCAGCCGAGGCACTGGCGGCGAGCGGCATACCGCACGCACTGACGGCTCACGGCCCGGTGCGCTCCCTCCAGGGAGCAGCCGAGGCCCGGGGTGTCGAGCCGCGCGCCATCGACCGGGGCCCTGGGGAAGTACTCGGGTCGAGCACTGCGTGGCCAGTCGTCGCGGACGCGACCGTCGTGGGACGCACCATCTCGATCGGCGCCGGCGCCCACGGTGTGGCGGCCACGGCATACGGAAACGACGTGATCCGCGCGCTGGGGGCCGAGGTCCAGGATGTCACCGAACCCGTTGCAGGACAACACGACTGACGCTCAGCCCTCACGCATGGGGACGCGGACTCCGCGCTCGTCGGCGGCCGCCTCGGCGAGCTCGTAGCCGGCGTCGACGTGCCGGATGATACCCATCCCGGGGTCGTTGGTGAGGACCCGGGCGAGCTTCTCCGCCGCGAGTGGCGTGCCGTCGGCGAGGGAGACCTGACCGGCGTGGATCGAGCGACCGATCCCGACACCGCCGCCGTGGTGCAGCGAGACCCAGGAGGCGCCGGATGCGGTGTTGATCATGGCATTGAGCAGCGGCCAGTCGGCGATCGCGTCGGAGCCGTCGAGCATCGACTCGGTCTCGCGGTAGGGCGAGGCGACCGAGCCGGAGTCGAGGTGGTCGCGGCCGATGACGATCGGCGCCGACACCTTGCCCGAGGCGACGAGGTCGTTGAAGGCCAGGCCGGCCTTGTCGCGCTCGCCGTAGCCGAGCCAGCAGATCCGCGCGGGCAGGCCCTGGAAGGCGATCTTCTCCTTGGCGCCACGCATCCACTTCTGGAGGCGGTCGTTATCGGGGAACAGATCCATGACGGCCTTGTCGGTCTCGTGGATGTCCTGGGGGTCGCCCGAGAGTGCCACCCAGCGGAACGGGCCCTTGCCCTCGCAGAACAACGGCCGGATGTATGCCGGGACGAAGCCGGGGAACTCGAACGCCCGGTTGTAGCCGCCGAGCCGGGCCTCGTCGCGGATCGAGTTGCCGTAGTCGAAGACCTCTGCACCACCGTCCTGGAACTCGACCATCGCCTGAACCTGGGCGGCCATCGCTTCGCGGGCCCGGTCGGTGAACTCGTCGGGCTTCTTCTCGGCGTAGTCGGCCCAGTCCTCCACCTCGATGCCGATGGGCAGGTAGGACAGCGGGTCGTGGGCGCTGGTCTGGTCGGTGACGATGTCGATCGGGACGCCGCGACGGAGCAGTTCGGGGAAGATCTCGGCCGCGTTGCCGACGACGCCGATCGACCAGGCGCGGCGCTCGTTCTTGGCGGCCACCGCCTTCTCGATCGCGTCCTCGAGGTTGTCGGCGATCTCGTCGAGGTAGCGGTGGTCGACGCGCCGCTGCAGCCGGGCGCGGTCGACGTCGACAATCAGACAGGCGCCATCGTTGAGGGTCACCGACAACGGCTGGGCGCCGCCCATGCCACCGCAACCGCCAGTGAGCGTGAGCGTCCCGGCCAGGGTCCCGTTGAACCGCTTCTCCGCGACCGCGGCAAAGGTCTCGTAGGTGCCTTGGACGATGCCCTGGGTGCCGATGTAGATCCACGACCCCGCCGTCATCTGTCCGTACATCGTCAGGCCGAGGTGCTCCAGCCGCCGGAACTCTGGCCAGTTCGCCCAGTCCGGAACCAGGTTGGAGTTGGCGATGATGACGCGCGGCGCCCACTCGTGGGTCTGGAAGACGCCGACCGGGCGACCGCTCTGGACGAGCATCGTCTCGTCCTGCTTGAGCGTCGTGAGGGTGCGGACCATGGCATCGAAGCTGCGCCAGTCGCGCGCCGCCCGACCGGTACCGCCGTAGACGACGAGATCGTCGGGCCGCTCGGCCACCTCGGGGTCAAGGTTGTTCTGGAGCATCCGCAGGGGGGCCTCGGTGGCCCACGAGCGGGCCGTGAGGGTGGTCCCGCGGGCCGCGCGGACGGGGCGGGCGCCTTCCATGGTTTCTCTCCTGGGGGTTCGAGGTCGTATGCCGTGTTGTCTCCCCTCCCATTGGATCGTCCCGTGTGGCGCTGCGCGAGCGCACAGCCAGGGTCAGCGTCTGGTATACGAGACATTGAGCCTCCTTGAGCGTGCGCTCAGGCAAGGTCTACAGTGTATTTGAGCGTTGGCTCAAATATCGACCCAAGGGGAGTATCGTGACCGACGCCGTGACCGGAGCCTTCAGCTACTCAGGGGCGGCCATCGCTGCCGAGCTCCGCCGACGGGGCCGGCAGGTCCGCACCCTGACCAACCATGTGCCGGCCAACCCCGGGGAGCTGGCGACCTTCCCCCTCGACCTGACCGACGTGGCGGGCCTGCGCACGTCGCTGGCCGGGGTCGACACCCTCTACAACACGTTCTGGGTCCGGTTCCCGCACGGCTCGACGACCTTCGAGGCAGCGATCGCCGGCAGCGCCACCCTGTTCCGCGCTGCGGCGGACGCGGGCGTACGCAGGATCGTCCACGTCTCGATCACCCACGCCGACGTCAACTCCCCGTACGCCTACTTCCGCGGCAAAGGGCTCGTCGAACAACACCTGCAGGACACCGGCATCTCCTGTGCCGTCGCGCGGCCCGCGATCCTGTTCGGCGGCGAGGGGGTGCTCATCAACAACATCGCCTGGCTCATGCGGCGCTCACCGCTCACCCTCGTCGGTGACGGCGGACGCTACCGGATCAGGGGCATCCACATCGACGATCTGGCGCGCCTCATGGTCGACCTCGGCGAGACGTCGTCGGACACCGTCGTGGACGCGGTCGGGCCGGAGTCGCTGACCTTCCGCGAGCTCCTCGACTGCATCCGGGACGCGATCGGCAGCAAGACGTTGATCGCCTCGGTCCCGGGCGCGGTGTTCCCCTTGGCGACGGCGATGCTGGGGCGGGCCCTGCGCGACACCCTTCTGACGCGGGAGGAGTACCTCGCGATGGTTCACGGTCTGGCCGACTCCGCTGCGCCGTCGACCGGCGAGATCCGCCTGACCGAGTGGATCGCCTCGAACCGGCAGACTCTGGGGAGGACGTACGCGCACGAGATCAAGCGTCACTTCGCTCCGCCCGCCTGAGCCCTGCCCGAAAGCCGGTTGCCCGTGACTGATACCAAGACCCTCCTCAAGGAGGCAGCCATCCGCACCCTGCGCGAGGACGGGCTGGCCGGCGCGTCAGCCCGGACCATCGCGGGGCGCGCGGGCGTCAACCAGGCGCTGATCTTCTACCACTTCGACACCGTCAACGAGCTGCTCGAGGTCGCGTCCAACGACGCGGTCGACGCCGCCGTGGCGCACTACTGCGAGGCCTTCGCGGGCACGGCCTCGCTCACCGACCTGCTGGGCCTGGGCCGCGAGGTGCGCGGCCGGGAGCGCGCCAACGGCAACGTCGCGGTCATGGCCCAGCTGATGTCCGGGGCCCAGGGCAACGAGGTGCTGTCCCGCGCCACCCGGTACGCCATGGCCCGATGGACGGCCGAGATCGAGCGCGTCCTCAGGCGCGTGGTCGGGACCGGACCGATGGCCGGCCTGGTCGACCTGACCGGACTGGCCCACCTCGTCAGCGCCGGCTTCATCGGTCTGGAGCTGTATGCCGGGGCGGATCAGGAGGGCGCCGATCGCGCCCTGGCCACCCTCGGCGACCTGGCCCGCCTCACCGAGACCCTCGATTCCGTCGGCCCGGTGGCCGCACGCGTCATCCGCAGCGCTGCCCGCCGCAAGGGCGGATCGGGCAGCTGACCCCCGCGGGGTGGCAGTCGGGCTGACGGGCGGTGAGGGTCAGCCAGTTCACGAGTGCGCGGGATCTGGACGCAGTCGGGCGGCTTGCTTGGTGAGGTGGTCGCGCTCGGCGGGGTTGGTCGCGGCCCGTGCGGCCGCGGCATACAGGGTCCGTGCCGTCGTCAGGTCGCCGGCGCGTTCGGTCAGGTGGGCGCGGACGGCCGCGTGCCGGGGGACGTCGTCGGAGACGGCATCCAGAGCGCGAAGTCCGGCGAGCGGTCCCTCCGCCTCACCGACGGCGACGGCGCGATTGAGGGCGGCGACCGGGCTGTCCGTGAGCCGGACCAGCTCGTCGTACCAGGACAGGATCTGCGGCCAGTCCGTCTCCTCCGCCGTCTGGGCGTCGGCGTGGAGGGCGGCGATCGCCGCCTGTGCCTGGTACTCACCGAGTCGGTCCTTGGCCAGGGCGGCCCGCAGGATGTCGACCCCCTCGGCAGCGAGGCTGCTGTCCCACCGCGACCGGTCCTGTTCGGCGAGCGGGATGAGCGCGCCCTGCGTCGTGCGCCGGGTTGTCCGTCGAGCGTGGTGGAGCAACATGAGGGCGAGCAGACCGTCGACCTCGGGCTCGTCGGTCCCGACCGCAAGCTGGCGGGCCAGCCGGATCGCCTCGGCCGCCAGGTCGACCTCGCCGCCGTACCCCTGGTTGAAGATCAGGTAGAGGACCTTCGAGACGAGGCGCGGGTCGCCGGGCTCGCTGAGGCGCACGCAGCCGATCGTCTTCTTGGCCCGACTGATTCGCTGGGCCATGGTCGCCTCGGGGACGAGATAGGCCTCCGCGATCTGCCGGGTCGTGAGGCCGCCCACGGCGCGCAGCGTCAGTGCCACGGCTGATGCCGGCGTGAGCGAGGGGTGGCAGGCGAGGAACAGCAGGAGAAGGGTGTCGTCGGCCTGCTCCACCGGACCGGGCTCGGGCTCCTCGTGGTCCCGCAGCTCGCGCCGACGACGGGCGATGTCCGAGCGTTGGGCATCGAGGTACTTGCGCCCCGCGACGGTCACCAGCCAGGCTCGCGGGTTGTCCGGCATGCGAGCGGAGTCATCGGTCCCCCAACGCTGCACCGCCTCGATGAGCGCCTCTTGGACGGCGTCCTCCGCCGATGCGAAGTCCGCTCCGCGGCGGACGAGCACTCCCAGGACCTGCGGACCGAGGGCTCGGAGCAGGTCGGCGAGTGCGGTCATCGGGTCACTCGGTCATGCCGGGCGGCTCGCTCATGAACGGCCGGACCTCGATCCACTCCTGCATGGGTCGCCCGCCGGATCCGGGCTCGGACGACACCAAGGCGGCGACCTCGAAGGCGCGCGCCTCTGACTCGACGTCGATGGCGAACCAGCCGGCGACGAGGTCCTTGGTCTCGGCGAACGGTCCGTCGGTGACCGGCGGCCTGCCCTCGCCGTCGTATCTGACGAACGCGCCGGTCGGCATGAGCGCCTGACCGTCGACGTACTCGCCGCTCTCCCGCAGGACGTCGACCACATGATTGAGGAACCCCATGTGGGCGTCGATCTCCTCGGGAGTCCAGTCCTCCATCCGGATCTGCGCGCCGGGCATCGGCGCCGGCCCGCCGCGGTAGTGCTTGAGCAACAGGTACTTGGCCATCGATCTCTCCTTCGGTCGCGTGCCGGCCATTCTGGCCGCCCTCACCCGGTGGACGGAGCCGCGCTCGCGTTCTCGACATCGGCCGGACTGGGTCGTGTCGTCCCCTGAGGTGGAATGGTAGTGAGCCAGGGTAGAAAGGTAGAGTCGTGGGCCTGAACATCAAGAATGAGCGGGTGTGCGCGCTGGCCAAGGAGGCCGCAGCACTCACCGGCACGACCCAGACCAGCGCCATCGAGGAGGCCCTCGAGAGGCTGATCGCGGAGCAGACGGAGCAAACTCGCGCCGCGACGAGATACGACCGACTCACACAAGTCCTCGCCCGCATCGACGCAACGATGACCGATCGGGATCGGGCCGCGGCCACGGCCACGGCCACGGCGATGGTCGCAGCCGCCATGGTCGTCGACGGCGCGAGGGACCCCGCCCGATCGCGCGAGTTCGACGATCTTCTGCGTGAGCTGGACGCCGAGATCGTTCCCTTCGATGCCGAGCAGGCGCGCATCGCACGCGACGCCTTCCGTGACTTCGGACGCGGGTCCGGGCACCGGCCCGGCTCAACGTCGGCGACTGCCTCGCGTATGCCGCTGCCAAGGTCACCGGGGAGCCGCTGCTGTTCAAGGGCGACGACTTCACCCACACCGACATCCGTCCAGCGATCTGAGAGCCAGGCGAGCGGGGCTGGGTCAGGCCAGCGGGCCGGTCGCCCCCTCGGCCGCGCGGACGGGGAGCCCGTCGAGCACTGCCTCGTAGGCTGCCTGCAGGTCGGGTGCGAGCCACCGGTCGGGGCCTGGCCGGGTGTTGCCCGCCTCGTTGAGCGCGGCGATGACCGCCGCGGTTGCGGGCGCTGGCTCGAGCGGCATACGGAGTTCGATACCCCGCGCGGCGGTGATCAACTCGATGGCCACCACGTGGGCGAGGGCGTCGATCGAGCGCCGCAACTTGCGGGCCGCGGACCAGCCCATCGACACGTGGTCCTCCTGCATGGCGCTGCTCGGGATCGAGTCGACCGACGCGGGGACGGCGAGTCGCTTCATCTCCGAAACGAGGCCCGCCGCCGTGTACTGGGCGATCATCAGGCCCGAGTCGACGCCCGGGTCGTCCGCGAGGAACGGCGGCAGCCCGTGGTTGCGGGCCTTGTCGAGGAATCGGTCCGTGCGCCGCTCGCTGATGCTCGCCAGGTCGGCGGCCGCGATGGCCAGGAAGTCGAGGACGTAGGCGACGGGTGCGCCGTGGAAGTTGCCGTTGGATTCGACCCGACCATCCAGCGTCACGACCGGGTTGTCGACCGCCGAGGCGAGTTCCCAGCCGGCAACCCGCTCGGCGTGGTCGATCGTGTCGCGGACGGCGCCGGCGACCTGCGGGGCGCAGCGCAGGGAGTAGGCGTCCTGGACCTTGATGTCAGTCGCCTTGTCCCGGTGCGAGTCGCGAATCGGGCTGTTGGCCAGCACCCTGCGCATGTTGGAGGCGCTGCGTGCCTGACCGGGTTGCGGGCGCAGGGCCTGGAGGTCGGCGGCGAACACGTCGTCGCTGCCCAGCAGGCCCTCGACGCTCATCGCTGCGCTGATGTCTGCGGTCCTCACGAGTTGGCGGAGGTCGTGGATGGCGAGGCAGAGCATGCCGAGCATGCCGTCGGTGCCGTTGATGAGCGCCAGACCCTCCTTTTCCGCGAGCGAGACGGGTGTGATTCCAGCGGCGGCGAGCACCGTCGCGGCGTCACCGAGGTGGCCGTCCTTGTCCCGGACCGTGCCCTCGCCCATGAGGGCCAACGCGCAGTGCGCCAACGGTGCGAGGTCGCCGGAGCAGCCGAGGCTGCCGTACTCGTGGACGACCGGGACGATGCCAGCGTTGAGGAGCGCGGCATACGTCGTGAGGGTCTGCTCCCGGATGCCGGTCCGGCCGGTGGCGAGGGTCTGGATCCGCAGCAGCATGAGGGCTCGGACGACCTCCCTCTCGACCTCGGGACCGGCACCGGCGGCGTGCGACCGAACCAGCGAGCTCTGGAGCTGGGCGCGCAGCTCGACCGGGATGTGCCGGGTGGCGAGTGCGCCGAAGCCGGTCGACACCCCGTAGTGGGGGACCGTGTCGTTGGCGAGGGCCTCGATGACTGATCTTGTTGCGCGGACCCGATCAAGGGCGGCCTGGCTCACCTCGATCAGGGCGCCCCCGCGAGCGACCACCACGACGTCCTCCACGGTGAGCGGCGCGAATCCCACGGAGATGACGGCTTGGTTGTCCATGGCACCATGCAACCCCTCCGCCGACCTCCGCCCGGC